>DKDF01000101.1:27724-53927 GCA_002451755.1 Ruminococcaceae bacterium UBA6855 | reverse complement strand
TGTTGACGCCCATGTCCGTGGGCGATTTATAGGGACTCTTGCCCTCGATTTTTTCAAATATAGCGTTGAGCACGGGGAAGACTTCAACATCTCTGTTGTAGTTGACGGTGGTCTTGCCGTAAGCTTCGAGGTGATAGGGGTCGATAACGTTGACATCATTGAGGTCGGCGGTCGCCGCCTCATATGCGAGGTTGACAGGGTGCTTCAGGGGCAGGTTCCATATGGGGAAAGTCTCGAACTTTGCGTATCCCGCCTTGATGCCGCGCAGGTTGTCATGATAGAGCTGGGAGAGGCAGGTTGCCATCTTTCCGCTGCCGGGGCCGGGTGCGGTTATAACGACGAGCGGACGCTCGGTCTCGATATATTCATTCTTGCCGAAGCCCTCTTCGCTGACGATGTGCGGAATATTATAGGGATAGCCCTCAATAGGATAGTGGATAAAGACGCGCACGCCGAGATTTTCGAGCCTGTTCTTGAACGCAAGCGCGGCGGGCTGACCCTTATACTGTGCGATAACGACGCTGCCGACGAAAAGACCGATCGCGCGGAATGCGTCGATGAGGCGCAGCACGTCGCTGTCGTAGGTTATGCCGAGGTCGCGGCGGATCTTGTTGTTCTGGATATCGCTCGCGTTGATGACAATGACTATCTCAACATCCGAGCCGATATTCTTGAGCATCTGCAGCTTGCTGTCGGGCTTGAAGCCGGGCAGGACGCGCGAGGCATGGTAGTCGTCGAAGAGCTTGCCGCCGAACTCAAGATAGAGCTTGCCGCCGAATTCCTTGATGCGTTTGCTTATCTGCTCGGACTGCTTCTGGATATAAAGGTCGTTATCGAATCCCACTTTGAACATTGTAAAACCTCACAGTATATTTTTTGCGCTTGACGCGCTTTGTCGCCGCAAAATGCGCCGCCCCTCGACGAGAATTTATCAAAATCAATTAATTATACAACTTCCGCGCCGCCATTGCAACTGTTTTGAAGCATTACCACCGAGCCTTAAAAACAAAAAACAGCCACAGCATTTTCGGCGGTGCTTTGTATATTAACCTGTCCCCCTTGACAACCGGCGGAGCGGTTATATAATTAGACTGTTCGTTTTTGCATGCATGGGGGTAATTAAATGGAAAAAGATAAATCGTTTCTCGGCACTCAGCCGGTCGGCAGGCTGCTTTTCAAGCTCTCGCTGCCGACGGTCATAGCGCAGATAGTCAACATGCTCTATAATATAGTTGACCGCATATATATCGGGCATATGCCCGGCGACGGCAGCCTTGCGCTGACGGGAGTCGGTGTGTGCCTGCCGATAATCATGATAATCTCGGCGTTTGCCGCGTTTGTCAGCGCGGGCGGCGCACCCAGGGCGTCCATATCCATGGGCAAGGGCGACAACGGCTCGGCGGAAAAAATACTCGGCGGCTGCTTTTTCATGCAGATAATAATATCTGCCGTTCTGACTGCGCTGCTGCTTATCTTTGACCGCGACCTGCTCCTCGCCTTCGGCGCAAGCGAAAATACGATAGAATACGCGGTCGATTATATGAACATCTACGCCATAGGCACCGTCTTTGTCCAGCTGACGCTCGGCATGAACGCATTTATAACGGCGCAGGGCTTCGCGAATATCGGCATGGTGACCGTCATGATAGGCGCTGTGTCAAATATAGCGCTCGACCCGATATTTATCTTCGGACTGCATATGGGAGTCAAGGGCGCCGCGCTCGCGACGATTATATCGCAGTGTATCTCCTGCGTATGGGTCGTGGCGTTCCTCTTCGGCAAAAAGACAATATTGCGCCTGAAAGCGAAGAATTTCTTTGTGTCGCCTAAAATTATCCTGCCGTGCATTACGCTCGGGCTGGCGACATTTATCATGCAGTCAAGTGAGAGCGTTATCTCGGTCTGCTTCAACTCGTCTTTGTTAAAATACGGCGGCGATATTGCCGTCGGTGCGATGACGATACTGACGAGCGTCATGCAGTTCGCCATGCTGCCGCTCAACGGAATTTCGCAGGGCTCTCAGCCGATTCTCAGCTACAACTACGGCGCGGGAAACAGCGAGCGCGTCAGAAAGACTTTCAAGCTGCTCCTTGCCGTGTGCCTCACTTATTCGTTCCTGCTCTGGGGGTTTATCGAACTGTTCCCGCAGGGCTTTGCAAGGATGTTCAGCTCCGATGCCGCGCTTATTGACTTCACCGCGCACGCCCTGCGCATCTACTGCGCCGTACTCTGTCTGTTCGGCATACAGATGTCGTGCCAGATGGCGTTTGTGTCGATAGGAAGCGCGCTGTGCTCGATATCGGTCGCGGTCGTTCGCAAGTTCGTGCTGCTCCTGCCGCTTATTTACATCATGCCGACATTCGTCGCAGACAAGACCATGGGCGTCTATATGGCAGAGCCCGTGGCGGATGTTATTGCGATAACCTTCACATCTATACTCTTCACAATTCAGTTCGGCAAGGCGATGAAAAAGCTCGAAGCGCAGAAAAAAGGGGAGACAAAATAAAATGGTCGATAAAATAAAAATCCGCGCGGCAGCGCCCGACGACGCGCCGGCGCTGCTTAAAATATACGCGCCTTATGTCAAAAACACCTCGATAACATACGAATATGATGTGCCGAGCGAGGAGGAGTTTCGTGAAAGAATCGAATCTACGCTCAGGAGATACCCGTATCTCGTGCTCGAAAGGGACGGCGATATTCTCGGCTACGCCTATGCGGGTCCGCTCCATTCGCGCCCGGCATACGATTGGGCGGTCGAGACATCGATCTATCTCGATCAGAATGCGCGCGGCGGCGGGCTCGGCAGAAAGCTTCATGACACGCTCGAAGCTGTGCTGCGCGAGCAGGGTTTTCTCAATATGAACGCCTGCATTGCTTATCCCGAAGTTGAGGACGAATATCTGACGAAAAACAGCGCGGAATTCCACGCGCATCTCGGCTACCGAATGGTCGGCGGCTTCACAAAATGCGGATATAAATTCCACCGCTGGTACGGCATGGTCTGGATGGAAAAGCTCATCGGCGAGCATCTTGAAAATCAGCCGCCGGTCATCCCTTTCCCGCAGATAAGAGATGTCATCCGCGAGAAATACGGAATAGATTAAAAAAATATACACGCCCCGAAAGAACTGTGCACTGTCTTTCGGGGCGCATATTTTTATGGGTTGCAGTTTCCCTTATTCTCAGCCTTGATTACCCTCCGGCCGATTGTAAAAAACTTATTTTATCTTTATCTGCCAGTATGCGATGTAGTCTCTCTCGTAGGTGTAGGTGATGTGGATAGTGTCACCCTTGACAACGACTGCGGGATAAGAATACTCGGCGAGACCCTTTTCAAAAGTCTTTATCTTTGTGAAGGTCTTGCCGTCATCGGTCGAAACGGAGAGGACAAGAGGAGTACGGATGCCGGGGATACCAACGTTGTTATAAGCCAGGAAGATTCTGCCCTGATCGTCGGTGTCAAGGTCGATACCGCTGTTGTTGTTGGGAAGCTTGGTGGCATAAGCGCGGCACCAGGTCTTGCCGTTATCATAGGAATCGCTGCGATAGATCTTGCCGACCTTTGTTCTTGTGAACATATGGACAGAGCCGTCAGCGGACTGCCAAAGGGTGGGCTGGATCATCGGAACCTTGAACCATGTGCAGTATTTGGAATCGATTTCTGCTGTCTTGGTCCAGGTCTCGCCGTCGTCATTGGAGATATCAACGAAGCATCTGTACTTGTCGTCGATCTCGGTCGAAGCGGGCGCAAGAACGGTGCCGTCCTTAAGTCTGATGGGCTTGTTCTTGACGGGACCTCTGCCGCCGCTGTTGTCGCCGGGGACAAGCTCTTTGGGAGCGCTCCAGCTTCTGCCGTCGGTCGAGGTTACATAGTAGGTCTGCCAATACTCAGTGGTCTTGCCGACCTTGAAGTAAAGAACGACAGTGCCGTCTTCCTTCTGGAACAGAACGGGGTTCCAGTGAGCGACATCATCAGCCGCGGAAACAACGACGGGATCGCTCCAGCCGTCCTCTTCGGTGCGAACCGAGGTGTAGATCTTGACATCGTTCTCCTGCTCGGAAGAGCCGCCGAACCAAGCTGCGATAACGGAGCCGTCATCGAGGGGCAGAACCGTTGAAGCGTGGCAGGAATCGGTTATCTTCTTGTCGAAGATCATTTCTTTTGTAGCGGAGACGATGATGTCATCGCTCGAGCTTTTAGCCATGCCTATGGATGCGAGAGCAAACATGAGGCTGATTGCGACGAGAACTGATAAAATTCTCTTGGTCATTTTACTTCCTCCTAAAAAATTTCCTATATTATGTCGCGTTTCCACAACGCTCAAGAGGGTTTTGAACGTTTGAAAATCACGAAAAAGCCGCAGGGAAACATCACTTGATCTTTATCTGCCAGTAGACGATATAGTCTCTTTCATATGTATAAGTGATGTGGATGGTGTCGCCCTTGACAACGACTGCGGGATAAGAATACTCCGCGAGTCCGGTCTCGAAGGTCTTTATCTTCGTGAAGGTCTTGCCGTCGTCAAGCGAAACGGCGAGAGTGAGGGGCGTTCTGATGCCGGGGATTCCGACGGGGTTATAAACGAGGAAAATTCTGCCGCTGTCGTCGGTGTCGAGGTCGATGCCGCTGTTGTTGTTCGGCAGGCTGGTCGGATATGCGGCGCACCAGGTCTTGCCGCCGTCATAGGAATCGCTTCTGTATATCTTGCCGACCTTCGTTCTCGTGAACATATGGACAGAGCCGTCCTTTGACTCCCAGAGCGTGGGCTGAATCATCGGGGTCTTGAAGAATTTGAGGAAGGTCGAATCAATTTCGGGAGTTCTGTTCCAGGTCTTGCCGTTGTCGGTAGATATGTCGACAAAGCATCTGTATTTGCCGTCTAGCTCTGTAGAGCCGGGGGCGAGTATAGTGCCGTTCTTGAGTCTGATGGGCTTGTTCTTGACGGGACCTCTGCCGCCGCTGTTGTCGCCGGGGACAAGCTCTCTGGGAGCCGCCCAGTTCTTGCCGTCGGTTGAGACGGAATAGTAGGTCTTCCAGTATTCGGTGTCCTTGCCGACCTTGAAATAGAGGGTTATCGTGCCGTCGTCGTTCTGGAAGAGAACGGGGTTCCAGTGGGCGACGTTCGGATCGGCGGAAACTCTGATGGGCGCGCCCCATTTTCCGTCCGTGCCGCGCACGCTTGTGAGTATCTTGACATCGTCGTCGCTCTCGGACGAGCCTGCGAACCATGCCGCAACAACTGTGCCGTTGTCAAGAGGCAGAACGGTCGAAGCGTGGCAGGAGTCGGTGGGCTTTTCGGTGAATATCCATTCTCTCTCTGCGGAGACGATTATCTTCTTGGGGTTCGTTTCAACCGCTGCGGGCTTGCTGTCGTCCGGCTTGGAGGGGACGGTAGTCGAGCCGCTGCTGCCGCCCGATACGGGCTTTGTGGTGTCGGCAGCGGGGGTTGTTTTTGTGGGGTCTCTTCTGACTGAGGGCGCGGCGGAAACGGCGTCGGTGCCGCTCGTCGCGGGCTCTGTCGTCTCGGGTACGGCTGTGGTATCCTCCGCCGCGGGAGCCGTTGTCGCATCCGTCTTGATGTCGGATGCCGCGGTGGTGTCGCTGTCGTCGCTGCCGCTCTTGTCCGAAGCGCAGGCTGCAAATGACAGGATCATCATAACTGCAATGGCTAAAGCTAAAAATCTTTTCATTTCACAAATCTCCGTAGGGTCTCGATTTTTTCCGGTTATCCGGTCCTTTAGATGTTTCGAGGCTGCGGATATTCATTACCTGCGCCATATAAGCGGTAATGGAGATCGGCAGCCACCGTTTATATCGTAGCTATTATACATCGTTTCGACAGAAAAAGTCAACTTTTTTTAGTAATATTCAACTAATTTTTATTTGAAATTTCGGTAAATTTATCAATTGAATTACAAAATACAATTCTCTCACGGCAGATATACAAATTCAGGTGTTTTGCATTAATATTCATACAATATATATGGTAGGGAGCGAAAACCCGCCAAAACGAAAAAAATCAGTGCCGCCGGGCGATTTTACGCTCCGCGGCACGGAAATATTATTTATTTGTAGTTTCTCAGAACCTCTTTGTAGAACTCTATCGCCGCGCCGATGGCGGAGAGGTCGATGTTTTCGTCGACGCTGTGGACGCTGTTGAACTGCTGCATATTTATGTCGATCGGCGCAAAGCGCAGCGTGCACGGGCAGACATCGCTCATCCAGCGGGCGTCGGTCCCGGCGGCGAGGACGAACGGGGCAACTGCGGCGTGCGGGAACACATCTCTCGCGCAGCGGCAGACATATTTGAACGCTCTGCTGCTTGTATCCGCCGGTCGGTGGAACTCGTGCCCGTCGGCGGGTTCGGTTATTTCGAGCGCGTATTTCTTCGCGAGTTCTCTTATCTTCTCCATGTCGCCGACAAGATCCTCTTCGTCGATATATCTTATCAGCGCGCTCGCCGAGCATTCGTTGTCGCGCGGGGTCTTGCCTTTCTTTGACTCAATGCTGCCGAAAACGCAGGTCGTGCCGAGCATTGCCGCCGCCTGCGAGTTTATCTTCGGCATGAGCTTTATCAGCAGCGGCTCAAAGCACCGGAGATTCGCGAAAATAAGTCTCAGCGGGAAGTTCATATAGGGCAGCAGCGCCGTGAACATCTCGCGCACCTGAGCGGGCATTTTTATCGTCAGCTTCAGCGCGGAAACCTCGGCGATAAATTTTGAAACGCGGGTCACGGGGTTGTCGCTGAGGGTCAGCCCCTCGGAGTCGCCCTGAACGGCGCGGACGTTTATTCTGTGGTAGCCCTTTTCGTGAACGGCTATCATCGCGCACTTGCAGTCTATCCCATCTATCGGCGCGCTGATGACTCCGCCGCCCTCGTCGATGGCAAGCTCAAATTCAATGCCCTGCTTTTCAAAATATTTCACGGCTTCGTGTATGCCGTCGCCGAAAATCTCTTCGTTGTGTCCCGAGGCTATATATAAGCTGCACGCCGGCTCAAAATCCTCGGCGAGCAGCTCTTCGACTGCGGAGAGCTCCGCGAAGAGCGAAGTCTTTGTGTCTACCGTGCCGCGCCCCCATATCTTTCCGTCGGATATCTCGCCGAACTTCTCGTGAGTCCAGTCGCCAGTCGCCGCGACGACATCGTGATGCGACATGAGCAGTATGTTCCGGCTCTCGTCGCGCCCGGGAATTTTATAGACCCAGCAGTCCTCGCTGAAATATTTTATCTCGGCGCGCTCGTGCAGCAGCGGAAACAGCTCCTTTACCGCCGCGCGCAGCTTCGCAAACTCCGTGTCGTCATATATTTCGCGGGACGATACGGTCTGACATTTTATCATTTTCATCAGCCGTTCGCCGTTTTCGATATCCTCCTGCTCGGTCGTATATACCGGTCTTTCGCCTATCGGCTCGGCTTTTTTCGCAGCGAGCGCGGCTCTTATGAGCAGTATACAAATAAATATAACAAGAACTATAACAAGAACTGCGAGCACGGCGAGAAGTATATAAAGTCCCATATCGTTCACCCTTTCTCTTTCTGCCCTCATTTTATCATATCCGTGTCTTTCGTGCAACTTGACTTTTTAGCATATCGGATGATAAAATAGAGATACCATGAGTGGCGCATCTATCAGATGCGGTACAATAAAAAACATAAAAAACGGAGGGATTCGGTGAGCAAAGAGGGAAATACGGGCGCGAAGATACACTGCGCCGTATGCGGACGCACATTTGACGCGGCCGCGGATAAATGCCCGAACTGCTCGGCTCCGGCGTCGCTTTCACAGCCCGTCGCTGAGCCAAGGGAAGAGAAGAGAGAACCTGTATTCGTCTGCACGATATGCGGACATGTCCACGAGGGCAGGACTGCGCCCGACCGCTGCGAGAACTGCGGAGTCGGCGGCGAGCTGATCGAAGAACGCCGTCCCGCGCTGACAAGAACATGGGTCTGCACGGTCTGCGGACTAAAGATAAAGAGCGAAAGCGCGCCCGAGAAGTGCCCGAAGTGCGAGTCGCCCGCCGAGCTGTTCAAGGCTCAGAAGGACGGTATCGCGCGTATGCGCTGCTCGATATGCGGCTTTGAAATCGAGGGCGACACAGCACCCGACCGCTGCGAAAACTGCGGCGTTGACGGGGACATGTTCGAGCCTGTGAAGAACTGACGGAGAGACTGATATGAACGTACTTGTTATAGACGGACAGGGCGGCGGAATAGGCAAGCTGCTCGTTTCCGGGATAAAAAGCGAATATCCGGACTTCTTTGTGACTGCCGTCGGCGCGAACAGCATCGCGACATCCGCCATGCTCAAGGCGGGCGCCGATGCCGCCGCGACGGGCGAAAACGCCGTGTGCGTCGGCTGCCGCAAGGCGGATGTCATAGCGGGTCCCGTCGGCATAGTCATAGCCGACGCGCTGCTCGGCGAGATAACGCCGAAGATGGCGGCGGCGATAGGTCAGAGCGACGCAAAGCGCGTGCTAGTCCCTGTCAACCACTGCGACAATATAGTCGTCGGCGTCGGGGATATCCCGATGGCGAAGCTCGTTCAGGCCGCCGTGAAAGAAATCGGAAAAGAGTCTTGATTTTCTCTTGAAATGTGATATAATAATCGCGATCTCATGAAGGGATCGGGCTTTCAGAAGAGAGCGAAGATTTTTTTAAAATACTGTGAAAACATTGCCGCGAGGGTAACTGCACTTCCAGAAGGGAGTGCCGTACCCCCGCTTTTTGTTTTTTGAAAGGACGATCCCCATGACAAACAAGAATTCAGTGAGAATCAGAAAGATGGTCATAACCGCGCTGTGCGTTGCGCTGTGCATCGTGCTGCCCATGGCGTTCCATATGGTCAAAAACGCCGGAACGATATTCCTGCCGATGCATATCCCGGTGCTGCTGTGCGGTCTTATCTGCGGCTGGCAGTACGGACTCGTATGCGGTCTGCTCGGCCCCCTGCTCTCGTCGCTCCTGACCCAGATGCCGCCCATGGCTATCCTGCCGTCGATGATGGCGGAGCTCGCGGTCTACGGCGCGGTGACGGGTCTTATGATGTACGCATTCAAGTATAAGACTACATATCTCTCGCTCTATGCGAGCCTCGTTGTCGCGCTCATCTCCGGGCGCGTCGTTTCGGGCATACTCAAAGCCCTCATCTTCTCCGCCGGAAACTATTCGTTCTCCGCCTGGGTGACTGCGTCGTTCGTCACCTGCCTGCCGGGTCTCGCTATCCAGCTCGTTATAATCCCGACACTTGTAAAAGTGCTCGCCAAAGCGAAGCTCCTGCCGCGCAGACAGGTGCAAAAACAGGCTTGACTTTGATTTTTCTTCGGGGTATAATAATCCCATATTACAAAGGCTGTGACGAAGAACACAGATCTTTTCGGGACGATCAGAGAGGGAAATGTTTGCTGCGAGTTTCCTTCGTCCGCAGGGTCTATTCCGCTTTCGAGCCGCAGGGCGATGAGTCCTGCCGCGTGCCCGCGTTATGGGCTGAGAGTTAAACACAAGGTGGTACCGTGCTTATTGCACCCTTGGGACGGCGGGAGCCGTTCTGAGGGTGTTTTTTATTAAATATGATGCAGGAGGATATAAAATGCTGGATCTCAGATTTGTCAGAGAAAACCCCGAAATAGTCAAAGAAAACATCAAAAAGAAGTTTCAGGATCAGAAGCTTCCGCTCGTCGACGAGGTCATTGAGCTCGACAAGCTCAGCCGCGCCGCAAAGGGCGAGGCTGACGAGCTGCGCGGCAGCCGCAACCGCCTGTCGAAGCAGATAGGCGCGCTCATGGCACAGGGCAAGCGCGACGAGGCGGAAGAAGTGAAGGCTCAGGTCAGCGCGAACGCCGCGAGACTTGCCGAACTCGAGAAGCTCGAAGAGGAGCTCGGCGAGAAGATAAAGAAGATAATGATGGTCATCCCGAACATCATCGACCCGAGTGTGCCGATAGGACGCGACGACAGCGAGAATGTTGAAATTCAGCGCTTCGGCGAGCCCGTAGTGCCCGATTTTGAGGTTCCGTATCACACAGAGATAATGGAGAAGATGAACGGCATCGACCTCGACTCCGCAAGAAAAGTTGCGGGCAACGGCTTCTATTATCTCATGGGCGATATCGCCAGACTTCATTCGGCAGTTATTTCATATGCGCGCGACTTCATGATCGACCGCGGCTTTACCTATTGCGTGCCGCCGTTTATGATAAGAAGCGATGTCGTCACAGGCGTTATGAGCTTCGCCGAGATGGACGCGATGATGTATAAAATCGAGGGCGAGGATCTCTATCTCATCGGCACGAGCGAGCATTCGATGATAGGCAAGTTTATTGATACAATAATCCAGCCCGAGACTCTGCCCCTGACCCTCACGAGCTACTCCCCCTGCTTCCGCAAGGAGAAGGGCGCTCACGGCATAGAGGAGCGCGGCGTTTACCGCATCCACCAGTTCGAGAAGCAGGAGATGATAGTCGTCTGCGAGCCGAAGGACAGCAAGATGTGGTTCGACAAGCTCTGGCAGAACACGGTCGATTTCTTCCGCACTCTCGATATCCCGGTGCGCACTCTCGAGTGCTGCTCTGGTGACCTTGCGGATCTCAAGGTCAAGTCTATAGATGTCGAGGCGTGGTCGCCCAGACAGAAGAAGTATTTCGAGGTCGGCTCCTGCTCTAACCTCGGCGACGCACAGGCGCGCAGGCTGAAAATACGCATCAACGGCAAGGACGGCAAGCACTTTGCCCATACGCTCAACAACACCGTTGTTGCCCCGCCGAGAATGCTCATAGCGTTCCTCGAAAACAACCTGAATGCCGACGGCAGCGTCAATATCCCCGAAGCCCTCAGACCGTATATGGGCGGCAAGGAAAAGATAGGCGGCTGAGAATAACAGCATATAAAATCAAAAGCCATAATTCACTCTTCAAAGTGGGTTGTGGCTTTTTGCTGTTTTGTGCGGGCGCGCAGCGGAGCTGTTTACACAGATTTTACTTTCGCTTTACCAAAAGTCGGTTGATGCTTCGGCTTCCTACGGGTTAAACTGATAACGGAAGGGAGAAACCGGGCATATAAAACAACGAAAACGCACGCGCCCGGCAAATAAAGTCATGAAAGAAACCAATGCCGCCGAGAAGGGCGGAAGCTTTTTCGAAAAGCACGCAGAGATATGGAAATTCATAAAATTCACTTTTGCAGGCGCATCCTCGTCGCTGATAGAGCTCGGCGTGTTCGCTCTGCTCCAGTATGTCGTGTTCAAGTCCCTCAACGATGTCCCTGTGACGGACAGCCCCGTTCTCGCGTTTCTCGGCGTCGAGTATAAGGGCTATATGTATTCGTATTTCATCTCGACCGTCGTCGGCTACGCGATAGCTTTTGTCATGAACAGAAAGATAACTTTCAAGGCGGACGCGAATCCGCTGCTCTCGACCGTTTTGTATGCGATAATGGTCGTTTGTACTATTATTTTCAACACCTGGTTCGGCGCATTCCTCGGCACGCTCATCAAGAACAGCGGCCGCAGCAACGCGCTCATCGAGCTGCTGACAAAGGTCGTCGTCATGACCGTGCCGACTCTCTGGACATATCCGCTCAACAGGTTCGTTATCCACAGAAAGAAAAAGCCCGCTGCAGAACAGGGGGAGTGAATATGCGCTTCAACTCCGACGGAAAATTTAAAATAATGCAGATAACCGATATTCAAGAAATACCGGATGTGTCGCCCGACACGATAAAGCTTATCAATGCGGCTCTCGAAGAAGAGAAGCCCGACCTCGTCGTGCTAACGGGCGACCAGATAAAGGGCTACGGAGTCTCGTATAAAGGCAAGGGAGATGCGTTAATAGAAAGCGTCTCTCAGACTGTCGGCAAGCTCTTAAAGCCCGTGACTGACAGACATATCCCGTTCGCCGTCACTTTCGGCAACCATGACAGGCAGGTCGGGATAAGCAACAAAGACCAGTTCGAAAAGATATACAAAGCCCTGCTCGGATGCGTGGGCGAGCAGGCCGAGGGCATCGACGGAGGCGGAACATATAACATACCGATCTTGTCCTCCGACGGCGAACGCACCGCGTTCAATCTCTATCTTTTCGACAGCGGAACTGACGCAAAGGGCGGCGGATATGAGCCGTTTGACCCTGAGATAATAGACTGGTACAGGAAAAAGCGAGATGAGCTAAAAGCCCCAAACGGAGACTATGTCCCGTCTCTTGTATTCCAGCACATACCGATGTTCGAGCACTACGATGTTCTCAAGAAAGTCGGCAAGCGCGAAAAGGGCGCGATACCGGCGTTCAGAATACACAAGGGCGAACACTATAAAATAGACGAGACCAAGTGCGTCGAGGGTTCTGTATTATTAGAGCCGCCGTCGATACCGGATATAAACACCGGCGAATTTAAAGCGCTCAGCGAAAAGGGCGATGTGCTCGGCGTATATGTCGGTCACGATCACAAAAATTCCTATGTCGGAAAAGTCGGCAATATCGATGTCGGCTTCACTCAGTCGGCGGGCTTCAATGTCTACGGCAACGGAAAACAGCGCGGCGTGCGCTGCTTCGTCCTCGACGAAAACGATCCGCGCAATTATAAGACATATACCAAGACATATGAGCAGCTCTGCGACGGCAAGCTCAACACGCCGATAAAAGATGCGATATGGCGCGTAGTTCCCACGACCGTGGACATGGCAAAGCCGATGATAGCAAAGGCGCTTGCCGCTCTTGCGGCAGCTGTTGCGCTGATAGTCATCGCCGTCAAATTTCTTTAAACAGACAACTTCTATTTTCATCATGACTCTTCTGCGAAGCCCCGGGGCAACATCCTCCCGGGGCTTTGCGCATTAAAAAAGACTGCCGCAAGGGCAGCCCTTAATATTATTTATCTCTTTGCGCCGGAGACCACAAATTTTTCATCGTCCGAAACGGCGACATCAACATCAAAATACGGCGCGAACACCGCCGACAGCTCCTCGGCAGTCAGCATCTCGCGCGAGACGCTGTCAGCCCTGCCCCTGTGGTGCATGCGCAGCGCGTCAAGGCTCATGCCGTGCGCCACGGTCAGGCGTCCGCCGCGCCTGAGCCAATGCGACAGCCGCTCAACGAGTCTCTCCGGGCTTTCAAAATGCGGGAAAGCGTTATAAACAACGCAGCAGTCGCACAGGCGCTCAACGGGAATTTCCTCAACATCGCCGCATATCACTTCGATCCTCTGGTCGTGCATCTTCGACGCGGCTATCCGCGCCATCTGAGCCGAAATATCAACGCCGATAACGCGCTCCGCGCCGCGCGCGAGGTAATACGGGAACATGACACCCGTGCCGCAGGCAACGTCGAGCACGACGGAGTTTTCTTTCACTCCGGCGGCGTCAAGTATGAAATTTATCTTTTCGTCGCTCTTTATCATGTTGGCGTCCCACTCGGGCGCCATGCGGTCAAAGAACGCGGCAATCTCTTTTTTGTTCATGCGTCAGTCTCCCGAAATTTATGCTCATATGATACCACAAGACCGCGCGATTATCAATATCAGCGGGGGATAAAACCGTCTGCGGAATTGGCGATACGGAGCGGTGATTTTTTGAGTGGGTGTCGGCGCGCGGAAACAAATACAGCGATAAATTGGGGATTTGCCGCAGAATCTATTTAGGCTCCCCCTGTAGGGGAGCTGGCTCGGCGTAAGCCGAGACTGAGGGGTTATTTCGCTTCGCTCAAAGTAGTAAATAAAAGTGAATAGTGAAAAAGTGCGCGATATAGTCGGATATAAACCGCCCGCGAAATCTGTACAATTTTATTGGCATGCATTTGTAGGGTGCGGCGACTCGACGCACCTCTGACGCGCGAGCGGCACGAAATAGAATTGTAAAGTCCATTCCCTACCTCCGCTACGCGCTATAATCAAATGATATAGATCTCCCGCGTTTCGGCATTTTCTTTTTATTCCCTTGCTCCTCTCAGTTGGCTTATCGCGCACTACGGCACGGCTATTGAAAGTTTGATTGTAAAAATCAACCGGTCACTTACTTTTACTTTGCTACGGCTCGAGTGATAAACAAATCCCAATCTATAAAACAACGCTTTACACTCCCGCAAAATTAAAAAGGACTGCCAAACGGCAGTCCCTCTTGAAAGACTATCAATAATCCGTAACTCTTATCGTCGAGATGATCTCGGCGCCGAGAAGAGTTTCGAGCTTTGTGCGCAGCTCGCGCTCCGAGGCGACGGGGGTGACAAAGGCGAACTCGTCCTCGGGTGCGCCGGCGCGCTTGAGGAGTTTTATCTCGCCGAAAGTTTTCTCCGCCGAGGAGATGACCTGCTGCTTCTGCTGAGCGCGTGCCCTGACATAGAGCGCCGTGGGCATGTCGAGATAGTCGGAGACATAGCCCTCTTCGCTGTCCGCCCAGCCAAAGAACTTCTGCTTGTTCTCGTGGCGTGCGCAGTCGATAACGTCGCCGACGACCGCGCTCGCGGTGGGCAGCTTGCCCGCGCCCCTGCCGTAGAATACGACATCGCCTATAGCGTCGCCGCGCACGAGAATCGCGTTGAAAACATCGTCAACGCTCGCGAGCTGGCTGTGATGATCGACGAATGCGGGGCTGACCATCGCATAGATGTGCTTGCCGACCTCGCTCTTGCGCGCTCTGCCGAGGAGCTTTATAACTCCGCCCCAGTCCTTGGCGTATTCAACATCCTCGAGTGTTATCTCGGTTATGCCCTCGGTGTGAACCTGGTCGGGATAGACATGCTTGCCGAAGCACAGGGACGCGAGGATGCATACCTTGCGGCAGGCGTCGAAGCCGAGAATGTCCGCCGAGGGGTCGCGCTCGGCATAGCCGTTGTCCTGCGCGAGCTTGAGCGCATCTTCAAACGCCATGCCGTCGTTTATCATGCGGGTGAGAATAAAATTCGTCGTGCCGTTGAGAATGCCCGCAAATTCGTTTATCTCGTTTGCGGCGAGGCACTGGCTTATCGGTCTGATTATCGGTATTCCGCCGCCGACCGACGCTTCAAAAAGGAAATTCACATTGTGCTCTGCGGCGTATCCGAGCAGCTCGCAGCCCTTCGCCGCGACAAGCTCCTTATTCGAGGTCACAACGCTCTTGCCCGCCTTGAGGCAGGCGGAGACGAATTCATACGCGGGGTGAAGTCCGCCCATCGTCTCGACAACGACCTTTACCTCGGGGTCGTTGAGAATAATATTAAAATCTTTTATAAAAAGCTTCTCGTTCGGGTCGCCCGGAAAATCCTTGCGGTCGAGGATATATTTTATCTCAAGCTCCGACTGCGTGCTCTTGCGCACGATGCTGTCGTGATTTTTGTTGATGACCTCGGCAACGCCGCTTCCGACAACGCCGTAGCCCATTATCGCTATATACATGATAACTGTCTCCCCACTGTCATTGATTTTTATTATTTTATCACAAACAGCCCCGGCGATAAAGACCCAAAAGGAAAACTTTCTTACATTTTTATGAAGTATTTTTCAAACTCATTGAGTTTTAAGATAAAATAGTATAATATATATAATAAATTATGCTGTTTTGTCATTGGACGCAGGAAGAAAAACGGTTGAAAGAAGAGGTGCAAAAAATGTCCCCTGCCACTGTGGAAAAGAGAAGAGCCGTACTTATCAATGTCGCATATATCGCGCTCGTGCTCGGCGCGTTTTATCTGTTCATGAAATATGCTTTCTGGACAGTCGCTCCGTTCGTGTTCGCGTTTTTGGTCGCCGCCGCGCTCCAGCGCCCGACCAACTTTCTCTCAAAGAAAACCCATATCAAAAAGGGAATCGTCTCGGTTATCGCGGTGCTGCTGATAATCGCGCTGCTGATAACAATAGTTGCCCTGACCGGCGCGAGGGTCGTGTCCGAGGTCAAGGGACTCGCCTCGACGCTCACCGAGTGGCTCAAGAAGCTGCCGGATTATGTCAAGAGCTGGGAGGCTTCGCTCTATCGCTTCACCGAGCGTCTGCCGGACGGGCTTCAAAGCTCAGCCGAGGACGCGATAAAATCATTCTCGGACAAGCTCCTGCTCTCATCGGAAGAGCGTGCGGCTCAGCGCGCGCAGGGCGGCGAGCAGAACTCTAATATCAATCTTTTGTCAGTCCTCAAAACTCCGCTCAGCGGCGTCTGGTCAACCGCGAAGCAGATACCGAGCATCTTGGTCGGTGTGCTCCTGTTTATTATCGCCTCCTGCTTCATGACCGCCGGGTATGACGGAATAGTCGGCTTCATCAAGAATCAGCTGACCCCGCAGAAGCGCAGAACGCTCTCAAAGACAAAAAAAATCGTGTTCTCGTCCATGGGCAAGCTCGTCAAGTCCTATGCGCTGATAATGCTCATAACTTTCGCTGAGATGTCGATAGGTCTGAGCGTGCTGAAAGTCATCGGCGTGTACAAGAGCGGATATATATTTATTATCGCAATAATAACCGCAATAGTCGATATCCTGCCCGTGCTCGGCACAGGTACGGTCGTTATCCCGTGGGCGGTGTTCTCGCTGATAAACGGCAGCTACGGACTCGGAATCGGACTCATTGTCATATATGCCTGCATAACGGTCATACGCCAGATAATCGAGCCGAAGATAGTCGCAAGCAACCTCGGCATCCCGCCGATAGTCAGCATCATGGGCATGTATATCGGACTCCAGCTCTTCGGCTTCATCGGAATCTTTATTATGCCGATAGTCATAACCGTGCTCAAGGTGCTCAACGACGACGGCGTTATCCATATCTGGCGCAGCTCGAAGAAATCCGTTGAGGCGGACGCCGCGGCGGTGCATCCGGAGGATATTTCAGCCGAAGAGGAAAATCCGGATACCGACGGCGAGCCGAAAGAGTAATTTGTTGACTTTTGGGCTTCTTGTGTTATAATTGAACTGTAGTACAAAATTGTTCGCAAGCACAATTCGGATTTTATCGTGAAAGGACGGTTTTCATGGATATTTTACAGGCAAAAAAAGAAGTTATCGCAGCCGGTCTGCGCCTTGTCGAAAAGGGACTCATCGCGAGAACATGGGGCAATGTCAGTTGCCGCGTTGACGAGAACAGCTTCGTCATCACCCCGAGCGGAAAGCCCTATGAGGGACTGACCCCCGACGATATCGTCGAGGTCAAGATCGACACCCTGAGCTACGAGGGCAATGTCAAGCCCTCTTCGGAAAAGGGCGTTCATGCCGAGGTCTACAAGGCCCATCCCGAGGCGGGCTTTGTTATTCACACCCATCAGAAGTTCGCTTCCATCGTCAGCGCGACCATGCAGGGCATCCCGACGCTCAGCGAAAAAGGCCGCAAGGTCATAGGCGACAAGGTTCTGCTCGGCGCATACGGTCTGCCCGGCACAAAGAAGCTCAAGAAGGGCGTCGCCGCCGCTATCGCCGCCGACATGGACAGCAAGGCTGTTATCATGGCGCACCACGGCGCTGTCTGCTACGGCAAGGACAGTGAGGAGGCGTTCAATGTCGCCGCCACTCTCGAGCGCGAGAGCGCACTTTATGTGCTCGACCAGTTTGACCGTAAATTCGGCGAGAAAATTGCCGATTTGAGCGAAATGTGTGCTTCATGGGCACAAAAGCACGGAAAAACTATTGTAAAACATGACGAAACCTGTTATAATAACTCCTACAGAGACGCAAGCGGAAAGATAGTATTCTACGCTGCAGGCGACAAGGAGCATACCGTCACCGTCGATCCCGCAACCTCAGCGGTCAGCGGCGAGGGCGAGATCCCGACAGCCGAGCTTCACCGCGCTATATATGAAGCGCGCGACGATATCAATGCTATCCTCTATTCTCAGGCTCCCGAGGTGCTCGCAGTTGCCGCTATGGGCAAGACTGTCAAACCTCAGCTTGACGACAGCGCCCAGATAATCGGCACGAGCCTCAAGTGCGCGAAGAATTCGCCCAAGAAGGTCGTCAAGGCGCTCAAGGGTCGCCACTGCGTTCTCGTCAAGGACGGCGGCGCGCTCTGCTGCGGCTCGAATGAGAGCAACGCAGGTGCGGTCGAGATGATCGCAGAGAAGAGCTGCCTTACCTATATAGGCTCCGGCCTCTTCGGTAAGTGCAAGCCGATCAATCCTATCGAGAGCCTGCTCATGAGAGTTATCTATCTCAAGAAATACTCGAAGCAGGCGGAATAAATCAGACACCTACCATCTTCTTGCCCCCGTTTTATACAAAGAAAATCCCGACCTTGACCGGTCGGGATTTTCTTTTATCTGCCTATATATTTTTTGAAAAAGCCTTCAACCCTGCTCCAATATAATTCCGGGTTTACAGATGACGAGAGCGCGTGTCCCGCACCCTCGACGGCCAGTTTTTCTTTTTCGCACGCCGCCGCTAAGTACAGCTCGCCGAGCATTTTATACGGCACGAGCTGATCCTCCGAGCCGTGTATAAACAGCGTCGGTATACGGCTCTTTTTGACCTGGTCAACAGCGCTCGCCTGCTTGAAATCATAGCCGTCGCGAAGCTTTGAAAGCAATGACGCAGCGTTGAGCACCGGGAACCACGGGATGTGAAGCGTTTCCGCTTCCCATCTGAATTCGTCCCATTCCGAGGTGTAGCCGCAGTCCGCGACTATCGCTTTGACATTTTCGGGCAGTCCGTCGCCGGACGCCATGAGTACTGTTGACGCGCCCATTGATACGCCGTGCAGAATTATCCGCGCGTCGGGATCCCATGAGAGAATGAGCTTTATCCACCCGGCTATGTCCTTGCGCTCGGGCCAGCCCATGCCGATTTTTGCGCCCTCGCTGTCGCCGTGGGCGCGCGCATCGACAGCGAGAACATTGAAGCCGAGGTCATGGAATTTTTTGACGAACCCCGCCATGTGCTTCGCCTTGCTCGTGTATCCGTGGCAGACGAGCGCGTAGTCGGAGCCGGAATTTTTGAATCTCTTGCCGTGCAGACGCAGAGAGTCGGAATTTATATAGACATCCTCGCCCTCGTCGGCGTACCACTTTTTCATTTCGGGCGTCCCGGTCATGCCGCTGTATTTTGCGCTCGCTTCGTCTTCGTCGGCGCTCGTGTTTGTCGCCTTCTGAACGAGGTTGTTGAGCTTGCTCATATGTATGGGCGATTTCGTGTTTATCGCGAAGTTATAGAATATCTCCGCCGAAGCCGCGGTCAGTGCCGTCAGCGCGCCGAGTGTGCCAATCACCGCACCCGCTTTTCTCCTGTCCATATCCGTCCCCTCCTCTGTATCTTTTGGAAATTATAGCATACTCAGAAATGCCGTTTCAAGCATCCATGCGTTTTTTACATAAAAGCGCGGGCGCAGAAAAGATAATTTTTGATGATAACTGCCTTTGAAAATCAAAACAAAAGCTGATATAATTTTTTCATCGTGTAGCGAAAGGCGTAAATCCGGATGGGTTTACGCCTTTTCTTTTTTGCAAAGGAGATAACTATGAAAAACAACGATCAGACCTTTCTCGGGCAGGAGAAGCTCGGCAAACTCATGGGCAAATATTCCGTACCTTGCGTCATTTCACTGCTCGTCGCGGCGCTCTATAACATCGTCGACCAGATATTCATCGCGAACGCCGCATATCTCGGCTCGGACGGAAACGCCGCAAACACCGTCGTGTTCCCGCTGACCGTAATAGCTCTCGCGATAGCGGTCATGATAGGCGACGGATGCTGCGCGTTCGTGAGCATATCACTCGGCGCAGACAGGCGCGGGGACGCGCACAGGGGAGTCGGCAACGCAGTCGTGCTCTCCGCTGCGGGCGGCATAGTGCTGTGCATATTATATCTGATTTTTTCGGATGAATTTATCGCCATGTTCGGCGGCACGGTCAACGAGAAAACATTCGCGTTTGCAAAAGAATATTTCTTCTGGATAGCTCTTGGCATTCCTGTCTATGTTTTCGGCCAGGCGATGAACCCGGTCATCCGCTCGGACGGAAGCCCGCGCTTTGCAATGGTCTCCACGGTCGCGGGCGCGGTGGTCAATATTATTCTCGATCCTATATTTATTTTCGTGTTCAAATGGGGCATGATGGGTGCGGCGGTCGCCACGGTGCTCGGTCAGCTGCTCACGGCGGCGATGGCGATATATTATCTGTTTCATATGCGCTCCGTGAAGCTCGAAAAAGAGTCGTTCAGGCTCTGCGGCAGTGTGATAAAAAGATTCATTCCGCTGGGCATTTGCAGCTTTTTGGCGCAGATATCCCTCGTCGCGGCGATGGCGGCGACGAATAACATGATCAGAAAATACGGCGCGCTCGACCCCGTTTTCGGGCTCGCTGAATATGCGCAGATACCGATGGCTGTCGTCGGAATAGTGATGAAATTCTTCCAGATAGTCATGTCCGTGTGCATCGGCATGGCGGCGGGATGTATTCCGATTGTGGGCTACAACATGGGCGCGGAAAAATATGACCGCGTGCGCGGGCTGTTCACCCGCCTGCTGATATGCGAGGCGGCTGCGGGCGCGATAGCGACGCTAATAGTCGAGCTGTTCCCGACCGGACTTATAGCAATCTTCGGCGCGGCGAACGAGAGCGCGTATTATACCGAGTTCGCGGTGAAATGCTTCAGAATATATCTGTGCATGATGACACTTGCCTGCGTCAACAAGGCGGCGTTTATCTTCCTGCAGGCGATGGGCAAGGCGTTCGCTTCGACCGCGCTGTCGATGATAAGAGAGATAGTTTTCGGTGTCGGGCTGGTGCTCGTACTCCCGCTTTTGTGGGGGCTTGACGGAGTAATAATTTCAATGCCCGCGGCGGATATCCTCGCATTTATCGCCTCGGCGATAGTGATAATCTACACCTACCGCACGCTGAAAAAAGACGAGAGCAAGAAACTCGCTTAAATAAAAAGTCCCGGAAGTAAAATCTTCCGGGGCTTTCTTGTTGTTTGATAATTTAGATTACAGGCAAAATCAAAGCACAAGAATATTTTTTTAGCTTTCTTTGTAGGGGTCGGCGACTCGACGACCCTATGACGCCAACGGCGGCAAGAATTGAAAGCGGGGTGTTTTAATTCTTGTCAGCTGCAAGTTCACGGCAGATAAGAATAAATCCTGTGCCTTATGCTGACTTCGTCAGCAGCGGGTCGTCGAGGTCGCCGACCCCTACCGAAAATCAGCCGCCTGTTTTTTGCTTGTGTGAAATAATTTTTACTTTTGGTTGCGGCGCGGTTTTACGCCATGTTTTCAAGCGCGTTCATGAACTTCGGGTTGCTGGGGATGAACATGTAGTTGAGGAACAGAACCTCGTCTATCGAGTTTGTCTTGACGAAATCGGCGAGCTTGACGGTCAGCTGGCGCGGGTCGAGGACATAGATTGTTTTATAATTCGCGCAGAGCCACGGCACAAAGGCGTTCGCGTAGCTCTCTTTTATAACAACGATGCTCTTGTCGCTCTGTGCGTCGGTCGTTATCTTGACAACGCCGTGATCCCCGCCGACAAAGGCTAAGTATTTGTTCGACGAAGTCGTCTCGGTGTTGATGACTTTGGTGCTGTAGCTGTTGCTCATCGCGGCGTCGGTGTCCGAGGCTATAGCCGTTGTGTTGACGGGCGGAATGAAGTATTCGACATAGTCGGGGTCGTTCGAGAGCGCGGTGCTCTTCGTGTCTTTGTAGAAAAGCCCGAGAAACGGCGAGAGCTTGCCGGTCTGGAGAGTATTTTTGTCAACGGGCGTGAACCCTGCGACCTTGGCGAACGTCCGATAGGCATAGTACGCGCCGAGGGTGGTCCAGTGGTGGTCGCTTCTGAAATAGAGATATTCGTCCGTGTGCGCCGCCATCTCGGCATAGGCGTTGACGGGCGTTATGTCCTTTAACTGCTCGTAGATGTAGCACATACCCTCGTACTGCGACTTCGACACGCCGGTGTTATATTTGCTCGGGGCATAGAATTCAATGGCGGTCGGCGCCATGAGGCAGTAAGCTTTCGTATTCGGCATCTCCGCCTTGAGGCGGTTGAGCGCGTCGGCATAGGCTTTCATATTTTTATACGCGTTGCCGTAGGGCTCCATGACGCGGTTGCCGATCTCTATGAGCGAAGTGCCGCTGTAGGTCTTTATTTTCACATCGTCGGAGACCGAGACGGCGTTTTTCGGCTTGACAAGACTGCCGTCCTCATTAGTCTGAGGCTCGGTGGTTCGCTCCTCGGTCGTCTGTTCTCCCGCGGGCTCGGAAGAGCCGCCCTGAGTGTCCTTGTTCGCGCATCCCGCAAAGGACAGCAGCATCGCCGCCGCCAGAACGGCTGCAAAAATTCTTTTGAGTTTCATGGAATACCTCCCCTGAAAGTTTTTCTCGTCTATATAATAGCACACTTTTTATAAAAAATGTGCGGAATTTGATTTTTCGATTTGCAAAGTGAAAAAATCCCGGCGCGTGACCGGGATGATAATTAATGCCGTCAGAATATATCCGACTCGGGCGTGATTACGCTTTGGCTTTTTTGATATTCGTATGTTCTTTTTACCCCTCCGCGACCTGTTTTTCCCACGGCAACTATCTTCTTCGCGCCGTATTCGTAGGAGTATGTCTCGGTGGAGGAGTAAGAAATCTCGCCGTGCTCTTTTTCGGTGTATTTTATTTCAATCGGATTTCCGTGCTCGTCGTTTTTGTATTCGTATTCCTCCGTCATGCCGCGGAAATTTTTTGAAACTTTCTTTGTCAGCGCACCGTTTTCGTCATATTGATATTCTTCCGTATATTCCGCCATGCCGGACTCGTCCTGCGATATTATCGCGCGTATCAGCTCGCCGCGGTCGTTATATTCAAAAATATCGGAAACTGTATACCCGTCGGAGTCGGTGATGTCTTTTTTAATAAGCCTGCCGTTGCCGTCATAAGAAAACACTGCCTTTTTGCTGCCGTTCTGCGCTGAGATAAGCTTTCCCGACTTGTTATAAGTGAACTTCAGCACATCCTCTTCCTTGCCGGAAGCGTTCAGCGTGGATATCTGAGAGATTTTCTTGTCCGAGTCGTATTTATAGCTATATACGCACTCGCGGCCGCCGGAGCGGGTTATCTCCTTCACGGCGCCGTCGCCGTTGTAGGTGTATTTATAAGTATCCGTATCGCTGCTCAGAAGATTCCCGTGTGAGTCATATTTGGTGGCTTTGTTTTTGATATAATTGCCGTCCGCGCTTTGCTTGTCCTCTTCGGTCATCTTCCAGCGGCTCTCTTTGTCGAGCCCGATGCCGAGATAATATGCTGAGATCACCATGCCCGCCTGCCCGTCTGAATTCATCTGCGTGTCCGCGTCAGTGCTTTCGCTCGGCGAGGTGCTGCCGGCATCCGCCGCCTTTCCGCCGCATCCGGCAAATGATATGACCATAACCGCCGCAAAAGCCAAAAGTGCCGCTGTAAATTTCTTCATTGTCCTGCCTCCCATTTTCGTGACAGACACATTATACCACAAAAACTGAAATATAGGTTATTTTTTTAAAAAACAGGGACGGCTGAACCGTCCCTGCCCGCTTACATCACTATATCCGGCGAAACCTTAAATGCCTCTTTGCGGTGATATTCATATTCGGTGATCTGTAACGCCTTGCCGCCATCTTCATTTTTTGTGTAGGTAAAGCGCGTGGTGGCGGTCACCTTTTCTTTGTAGGAGTATACCGTTTTCGAGGTGTAGTCAAGTGTCTTTGTTCCGTTCTTCGTTGAGTAGCATTTCACCTGATCGGGGTTGCCGTTTATATCGTTGGTGATGAATTCTTCGGTTGTGACCTGCCCTTCGTCGGAATAATACATATCCCGATAGTAGATCACATATCCGTTTTTGTCGTATTTTCTCTCTGCTTCTGTTGTGAGCTTGCCGCCGTTTTCGGTGTCGTAGCACTGCCTGAGTATAAGGCGTTTGCTCGAGTCGTATTTATAGACATACCTGTTTCCGCCATCTATGCACTCCGTCAGGTTGCCCTTTGAATCATATTTGTATTCGGTGTCAAGATTTCCGTCGTTGAGCCGCTGACGGACGAAGACAAGTCTGCCGCTGTCGTCATATGTAAACTCTGTGACAGTGGTTATAATATTTCCGGACTTTTCTGTAATTTTTGTGAGCCGCTTCTGTGAATCGTATTTGTAGTAATAGTTTGCCGGCGAGCAGTACATTGTCTGCACCGAGCCGATCGTCCCGTCGGAGTTATATTTATATTCCGCGCGATATGTGCCGTACGGGTAATATTCTTCGCCTATTATATTCTCGTTCGAGTCAAATTTGACGCTTTTTCCGGTTATGTATTTGCTTGACGAATCATATGCGGCGTTTTTGACAACGACCCAGTGCTGCCACTCGCTGCGGTAAAGCCCGAGATAATAGTGCGGGTTTGCAGAAGCTTTGCTGCCGGAAGACGTGTTTGCAACATTGCCGGAATCGCCGCCCGCCGGAGCGTTCGCGGCGGAAATGCCGGGCTGCTGCGCGGCGCTCGGCAGTTCAGCATTAGGATTTATTCCGTTTGCGTAAACATCGGCTTCGCTTTCACCGTCGGAATACCGCTGCGAAACTTTGCCGGAGACGAGACCGCCTCGCTTTTTACTTTTGCTTTTCTTGCAGCCGGCAAACGAAACAAGCATGAGCAGCGCCAGCACCGCCGCAAGGATTCTTTTGAGTTTCATGGATATATCTCTCCTGAAAGTTTTTTGTGAATTAAGAGATTTTTTTGATTTGCAGAGCCGAAGTCTGACGAAAAATGGGGTCAAACCATTAATCCGAAAGCTTTAAATGATTCGAGGTAGTGGGGCGACGGTGTGTTCTTATAGTACTTGCACATGAAGGCAGAATCAGTTTTAAGATCTACGCTGCCATCGGAATTGTATATGATTTCGCTGATTTTTATATTTATCTCGTTTTCGCCGTAGTCATATGTATATTCCGTTTTATGCGCCAAAATTTTCTTGCCCGATTCTGTTGAGTAGCACTCTTCGGAGACGGGATTTTCGTATTTGTCGCGCTTATAATAATATTCATTGACGCCGTTTGACTCATGATTCGTTTCTTTTTTATAGATAACAAATCCATTCCGGTCGTACTTCGATTCTATTGTATGAATGGGTTTTGCATCGTTTCCGAAGCACTTTTCAATAATGCAGTTTCCCTGCGCATCGTAGCTGTAAGTAAATGCCTCGACTTTGTCCGAGGTGTTGTCGACAGATGTGCGGCCGATCATATTTCCGTCGGAATCGTATCTGTATTCGGCGCTCCGCATCACGGCTTTGCTCGCTATATTAACGGTTTTTTCCGAAGTAAGAAGCCCCGCCGCATTGAAATTATAAGTTGTTATGTTTGAATAGTCGGTTCCGTCTGAATAGGTTTCGGTTTCCCTGACTACACGCTTCCGGGAGTCGTATTCATAGGAGGTGGTTACGATCTCGACAGCATAGAGCTTTTCGGTCTTTACCGTACCGTCGTTGTTATAGACATATTCATACTTTACCGAGGCGTTTGGCGCATTGAGGTTGTTGTCTTCGTATGAGAGATAATGCGTGACATTTCCGAAGCTGTCCAATGTATATTCTGTATCCAAAACGGAAGACCTATTGTGTTCTGACGGTAGGACGGTTACGCTGTGCTCTTTGTATATCGTCCAGTGGTTCCAGACAGAGTCGTCTATGCCGAGATAATATTTGGAATATTTCTTTTCCGACTTCTTGGCTTCAACCTGTTTTGCGCTGCTGCTTTCCGATGTGCCGTTTGCAGTATCGCTTTGTGTTTCCGACGTTTCGACGCCGACGGTTTCTGCCGAAGTCGATGTCGAATTGTCCTTCTTCTCTCCCTTGCATCCCGCAAAGGAAGCCAGTGCGAGAAAAGCGAGGATAGCTGCAAGAATTCTTTTTGTTTTCATTAAAATCACCACATTTCATAGTTATTCCAATATGACGCTCTGTCCAGTCGGCGTGTTCCGAAATATTCATATGTACGGATGTCCGATTCTTTTGTTGCTGTAATCTTATTTTTTTCATAAGTATATTCAATGTTGATTTCCGGATAGTATTCTTTATCTTCGGTGCCGTCATTCGATTTCTTAATACGGCATGTTTTTATGGTCGTGGGATTTCCGTACTTGTCATTTTCGTAAGTGCATTCCTTGACGCTACTGATATATGTTCTTGTTTCCTTTGTGCGCGCTCCGGTCTGCGGATCAAATTCGCGTTCAATGCTGCTTTCGAAATTTCCGTCCCGGTCATATTCATTGCTTACCGAACGGATGAGACAGCCGTTTTCGTCATATGTATACACGGTCTTTATTTCACGA
>DKDF01000101.1:7012-27702 GCA_002451755.1 Ruminococcaceae bacterium UBA6855 | reverse complement strand
ACGAAGAAATCGATATCAGCATAAATGCAGTTCTCTTCTACTATGTTTCCCGCGTCGTCGTAGACATACAGAGTGATAATTGAGTCGAATGAATCCTTAATGACAGTTTTTGAGATGCGGCCTTGGTCGTCACGCTCACATGTTATGTTTTCTTTTAAGAGCCTTTGACCGTAAAAGGACACAGAATGTATATACCCGTCGCTGTCGTATTGATATTCCGCTCCGACGCCATAGCTGTTTATATCAAGCGGGAAGCACAGGAAAAATTTTATATAATACTCATCTAATTTCAGAAGATTGCCTGCATTGTCGTACCGCGCCTGTAATTTTGAATATTTCCAGTAAAAGATGTCGTATATATCGCGGATTGTGTTATTTTTGGGATTAGCTTTTTCCGATGTCCAGTTCCAACGGTTCCAGTTCGGGCGACCGATGCCGAGAAAATATTTTGAATACTTTTCGTCCTCGGGTCCGGATATCGCACCGAACGTTTCCGTTGCTTCGGGCTTTTTGCTGCTGCATCCTGTTAATACCGCCGCAATCATTGCCGCCGCGAGAATCGCCGCAGCGAGCCTTTTTAATTTCATATTTTTGTCCTCCGGTTTAATACTGTCTGCCGCGATATATTTCTTTTGCCCATGCCGATAGATCGCAGGCTTCAATCGGCGAAGAATTTATAATTGCAGCTGAATTCTGAAACGAGATTTGCAAAGTATATCTCGGTAGGCTTGGTCTTGTGGCATTTATAAATTCTGGTGCCGTCGAGGATGAGCGTGCCGTCTGAATCATAGGTGATGATTTTGCCGGTCACTTTGATTTCGGACTTCAACATTAATACATACGCTCGATTACAGGGAGCTGCTGATGATATTCACATATGTTGGTATACTTGAGATTCAGGGAGTGTTCGTGGTCAATCTCCGCGACAGATATGGTTATCCTGTCTTTTTCATAGATATATGAGAGCTCAATTTCCCTGAGAAGAATGTTCTTTTCGCTGCCCTTGCGGCGATATATCTTTATACTTGTGGGATTTCCGAACTCATCGTTGACGGCAATGGTTTCATATGTATATGTTTCGTCAGAATTGCTGTCGCTTGAAGACGAACATACCTTGAGCAAACCTCCGTTCTTGTCATATTTATATTCGCTTTTTTCAACAGTTGTTTCACCGGAAGAACTTTTGGTTTCCGATATCAAAACATTGCCGTGGCTGTCGTATGTTGTTTTGTCTTCAGAGCCGTCTCCTCGCTTTTCGTATATGCATCTGCCGTTTTCGTCGTATTTGTACGAGTGAACAACGGTGTCCGCTTCGTCGGCGGTTTTGATTCTTTCTTCAATCAGATTGCCCTTTGAATCATATTTTTCAACCGTCTCCGAAACAAAAACAAATTTGCCGGTATTATCCATATCTTCATACGACTTGATAGTCTTTGTGCTGGCAGAATCGTCATATGACATTGCTTCGTATGAGACCCTCGGTGTATCATCGATTATTTTTCCGAGTACACGGTATGTGATTTTAGTTATACGTTTTTTTGCATCGTATTCGTATGCGCGTGAATATTCTGCTTTCCCGTCGGCATATTCCGTATATGATTTTATTGTTCCGTCAGCATTGTAGACATATTTGTTTTCAGCTTTACACTTAGTCTTTCCGTCCGAAGCGTAACCGGAATATGATTTGAAGTTTCCGTGCGAGTCGTAAGTCGTTTTCATGCAATCAACATTAATTTTGTCATCTGATTTTCTTTCGACGATAAACCAATGCCCGTAATTTATGGACGGTTCATCGTAAAGATGGTTTATGTAGTTGAGAAAATATTTTGACTTGTCTTTGACATCTTTTGCCGAGATTGTTTTTACGGCGTTATTTTCTGCTCCGCTTGCAGGTTCTGCATCGGCTCCGCCTTCCGTCTCCGACACTTCTGCACCGGCAGATTCTGCCGAGGTTGAAGTCGAATTGTCCTTTTTCTCTCCCTTGCATCCCGCGAAAGAAGCCAGCGCGAGAAAAGCGAGGATAGCCGCAACGAGTCTTTTAATATTCATTTTTTTGCCCTCCTTTTTATTCGCGTATATCATAACATATTTTTCCAAAATATGCTTTATGTGCGTGCGGTATGAACCGCACTCTTTTCGGTACGAAGCAAAAAAATATATAAAAACGCTCCCGAAAAATTCCGGGAGCGTTTAAATGCCGTATTTATTTTGCAATCTCGCAGGTCTCTGCGTTGATTATATGCTGGAACACTGCGATGTGGGACGAGGAGATGAACTTGTCGATATGCATCGAGCCAAAGAACCAGTGCTTGTATTCGCACGCCGCGCCGAGCTCTTCGAAATATGTATTGAGTCCCGTCACGCGCACGGGCTCCTTGTCCTTGAGTCTGAGGAAGCCCTTTATCTTCATCGGCGGCTCGTGGGTGATGATAATATCAACCTTGTTGCCGAGCTTTTTGAGATTCTGCGCGCCCTCGGTCAGCTCCGCCTCGGTGGGTATCTCGTCGCCCGACCAGGAGTTGAGATCGGAGCGGATATCTATATCCGGGCTCTCGCCGCCGCCCATTGCAAAGACGCTCACGCCGTCGAAGTCGTAAGTTTGACCGCGCATGAGGTGATAGAGGTTGCCGGTGATGTGGTGCACTTTTCCGCCCTTGAACTCCGAGACCTCGTAGCTTCTGAGTCTCTCAAAATTCTCGTGCGTGCCGTCGATAAAGCAGACGTTGTATTTGAGCTTGCCTATCTTTTTGAGCAGCTTCTCTTCGTTCTTCGAGCCGTCCCAGATGAATCCGAAATCGCCGCAGATGAAGAGCGTGTCGCCCTTTTTCAGTTTTTTGAGCGCGGAAGATGTGAATCGCTCGTAATCTCCGTGGGTGTCTCCCGTAACATAAAGCATGATTTTTAATCCCCCTGATAAACAAAATCCGTTTTATTACTTTATTTTACAGCCTGAAACTGGTATAATCAATTAGTGTCAGGACAAAGTTGTCTTCTATCGTTTATATATATAATACAACATTCGGCGGTGACTGTCTATGAAAAAACTCATAAAAATTTTATTTTGTTTTATTCTTATCGCGTCGGTGCTCTGCACCATGCCTGCCTACGCTAATTATAACGCAGTATACGAGAAAAGTTTGACAGACAGCGGAGATAATCCTATTTATGCTCAGATTTATCTGCTTGTCAATCTCGACAACGACACAGTCATTTTTGAAAAGAATGCGGACAAGCAGGCGGCTCCCGCATCGCTGACTAAAATAATGACCGCCACCGTCGTGCTCGAAAACTGCAAGGATCTCGATGAAGAAGTCGAGGCGAGCTACGAAGCCATCCACCTGCTCGATGGCACCGGCAGCTCGATAGTCGGACTTGAGCCGGGCGAAAAAATGAGCATAAAGAATCTGCTCTACTGCCTGCTCGTGCGAAGCGGCAACGACGCGGCGAATGTCCTCGCGATGCATGTCGGCGGCTCTATCGATGGCTTTGTCAAGATGATGAACGACAAGGCGGCGGCTCTCGGCTGCAAGAATACGCATTTTGCGAATGTTCACGGACTCGACGACCCGAATCACTACACCACCGCGCTCGACCTGATGACGATAACAAAGCACGCGCTGACCCTGCCTTATTTTTCGGAGATAACTTCGACTACAATATATAAAGTCCCGGCAACAAACAAGAGCGAGGAGCGCACCCTGCGCAACACGAATAATCTTATGAACAAGGCGTATGCCGACTATTATTCGCCCTACGCCGTGGGTATCAAGACCGGCTCTACCGACAACGCCGGACGCTGCGTCATATCAAAGGGCACGGGCAACGGCTACAACTACCTGTGCGTGATAATGAACGCGCCGATGCAGAATATCGACGACGATGAGCCGCTCGAAAACTGCGCGTTTGTCGACTGCCGCAGGATGTTCAACTGGGTATTTAAGCACATTGAATTGAAGTCGATAGCGAGCCCGACTCAGATAATAACCGAAGTTCCGCTCAAACTCTCATTCAGAACCGATCATATTTCGCTCGTCCCGGGCGAAGAAGTGCTGGCGCTCGTCCCGACAGGGGCTGACGCCGGAAGCGTGCTTATCGAGCCTGTGCCCGAGACCGTGCCGAAAAGCGTTGACGCGCCGGTCAAAAAGGGTCAGGAGATATGCGAGGCCCGCGTGCTCTATGCCGGAGAGGAGATAGCGAGGATAAAGCTCGTCGCGTCCGAGGATGTGTCGAGAAATGTCCTTTTGTTCATAGGCGCAACGATAAAGAAAGTCGCTTCGAGCACTATATTTAAAATTATCGCATCGATAGTTGCCATTCTCGTTGTCGGCTATATTGCGCTGTTCTTATACGAAAACTACAAGCGCCGCCAGAGACGCAAGCTCAAGCTCGTCAATCCCGGAGTCAAGGGCAATGAATATACTGAGAAAAAGGGCAGAAAGAAGAAATAATTCCGCTTTTGTGACGCATGAGGGGTGATGTCATGAGTGAGCAGCCTAAAAAGAAAGGGCTATCGACATCGATAATTGTCTGCATAATCTGCGCGGGCATTCTGGCCGCGGCGACGGCGCTGGCAATAAGATCCGTTGTAAAAACTCAGCAGGAAAACGAATCCCGCCAACAGAGTATGGTCGACGCAAGCGAGTCGATGCTCGCGGCGTCGAACGACGAGGAGACCAGGCTGCTGAATGCGGTTGCGGATGTCTGTAAAAAGCACAATATCGCGGCGCATGTCAAGCTCAATAAGAATGTTCACGAGCCTCACAGCCAATATAGCTTTGAAGAGTCGACCGAAGACCCGATAAAGTATGAGATAGCCATATCTCTGCAGATAGACCCGCCCGAAAAAATAAAGGACTGGACGAAGTTTTATTATTTTCTCGACGAGCTCGAAAGTGTTCAGCCCGCTTATCCGTTTATCGAACTTTCGGTAAAACCGTATTATATCGGCGAGTATGTATCCGGCTCGGGAGAATCATTTGAGCTGTCATATGAATTTTTCATCAGCAGACAGGGCATGATTTCTGTCAGCGACGATAAGGGGTATCACTATATCGGGCTGAAAACGGACAATGGGATAACACCGCTATCCGAAATATTGCCATATGAGGGAATGCCGGAGTCACTGATAAATTCGACAAAGCTCGGCAAAGCGACCTGCGTCGATACAGATCCGCTCAGGTATTCAAAGTTCTATAATCAGACGGTTGCCCGCCGCGAGGGGTATCATCAATATTATTGGAAAATACCGTATTACGCAGAGCGATTTAAATATTCCGACTCACTGTATGCGTATTATTCGGTGGATGTGAGAAACGGCGCCGTGGAACGTGTGTGGCATTATCCGGAATATGAGACCGTGCCGAAGCAGACCTCTTCTTCCGGTGGTTCATCCTCCGGCGGCTCGTACAGACCCTCCGGCAACCGCCCGGTGACTACCACGAAAAAAGCCTACTATGACGACGATCCGTATAACGCGCGCGACTTCAATGACCCCGAGGACTTTTACGACTATTACTACGACGACTTCGAGGACTACGAAGAGGCGTATGACTATTTCTATGAACATAATCCGGATTGATATCAGAGAGTGAATATAACAGAAATCCTACCCGCGCAGCAGCATCGGGTAGGATTTTTTTGTTGAAATATTTCGAGTCAGGGCACGAAATGAATGGGAAGCGGGCTATCGCTTGAGCTATGGCAAAGCTCAAGCGACTTCTATAATCGGGCTTTCAATAGCTGCGCCCTACAAGACATAAATAATAGATTTGCGTTAAATCTGCGGGCGGATGATATCCGCCCCTGCATGATTGTGCCGATTTGTAATATTTAATGCGCAATTGATAACATACACAATAAGATAAATTCCAATTTGTCTTTCGTCCACATTTCTGACCCGAAAGACATACATTTATATATATAATAATATGCCATTCAAATCTTGTAGAAATTTTTGTACCAGCGGGCAAAATTACGCAGCCCGGTTCTGAGATCGGTTGAGGGCTTATAGTCGTAGTCGCGCTCGAGCGGGGTCGTGTCCGCATAGGTCACGGGGACATCTCCGGGCTGCATCGGGACGAGCTGCTTGTGCGCCTCGAAGTTGTAATCGTCCGGCAGAACGCCCGCGGCGATGAGCTCCTGCTGGAGAATGTCGACGAAGTCGAGCAGGTTTTCGGGGTTCTGGTTGCCTATATTATAGACCGCATACGGCGGAACGGGCAGACCGTCTTCGCCGTTTTTTCGCTCCGGCGCGCCCTGCATGACGCGCACGACTCCCTCAACTATATCGTCGATATATGTGAAGTCGCGCTTGCAGTTGCCGTAGTTGAAAATGCTGATTGTTTCGCCGCGAAGAAGCTTATTTGTGAAGCCGAAATACGCCATGTCCGGGCGGCCTGCGGGTCCGTAGACCGTGAAGAAGCGAAGCCCCGTCGAGGGAATGTTATAGAGCTTCGAATAGGCGTGAGCCATCAGCTCGTCGGATTTTTTTGTTGCGGCATAGAGACTGACGGGGTTGTCGACTTTGTCGTCGGTGCTGTATGGCACTTTTTTGTTGCTGCCGTAGACCGACGAGCTCGAAGCATATACAAGATGCTCGACAGGTGTCGCGCCATCGTCATATGAGTGGCGGCAGGCCTCGAGAATATTATAAAAGCCGATAAGATTCGATTCGATATAGGCGTCGGGATTCGTTATAGAATAGCGCACCCCCGCCTGCGCCGCGAGGTTGACAACTATCTGCGGCGAATATTCGCGGAACACTTCGCTCACTTTGTCCTTGTCAGCAAGGTTAGCTTTGATAAAAATGAAATTTCTGTGTTTCTGAAGCTTTTCGAGCCGCGACTCTTTCAGGCGGATGTCGTAGTAGTCGTTGACGCTGTCGAAGCCGATGACGCGGATATCTTCAAAGTCCGAGAGCAGACGCTCCGAGAGAAAAGAGCCGATGAATCCCGCCGCGCCCGTCACGAGCACGGTCTTGCCGCTTAAATCAATTTTTGTCTTGACTGATTTTTCCTGCATATCCGCTTATCCTTTCAGAAAGGGGCTGTCGCATTTTCAGCGCAGCCCCTGCAATTATCTTTTGAATTTTTCCAGTATTACGCTGAAAGCCACTATCGCGGCCTGAACTATAACCGCCGTCAGGGGCGACACAAACGCGAACGCCTTTAGAGCGACGCAGAGTATTGCACCCGCCGCCACGACCGCCTGCACGATAAGGGCGAACACTGCCCAGCGCGAAGCGAAGTTTGCGAGTCTGTCGCACGCCGCGATGCTCTTGAAGTAAGAGCGGGCGGAGCCGTCGTGCATGACCTTTGCGGGAGCCGAGTCAACAACGCTGTCGCGGTATGCGCTGAATATGCGCGCGCCGTGGGAGAGCGTCATTTTGACATCTTTCTGCGCTATGCCGAAGCGTGCGGCGATGAGCTCGTCGGTCACATTCGGGTCGTCCGTGCGGACGACAAGGCTGAAGCCGTTGTCCGCCATCTCGTTTATCGAATCCTTGAGCGAAGCGTCCTCGGCGTAGTTGAAAACGAACATCGCCGCGACCTGCGAGTCGATGGCTATGTAGAGAATCTTGCGCCCGTTGCGCTTTACCTTGTCCTCCTCGGACTTGAGCGGCACTTCGATATTGTGGTGCGTGAGCAGGTTGCGGTTGCCGAGCAGCACGCGCTGGTTATATATTGTGGCGGAAAGCCCGAGCCTGTCCTCATATATCATGTCGCGCACGGGCGGCAGAAGCTCGGTCGAGCCGCCGATAATGCGGTTAAAAACATCTGTGAGCGGACCGCCGGATTTGAGCACTATAGCGACTGCGTAGAGCAGAACATCGTCTATGCGTACAGTATGGAAGTCCTTCATTCCGTGCATCTCGCAAGCGGCGCGGTCGAAGAGATCGGCGCTGTCAACGGAGGCGGCGACCGCTTCTGAACATTCGAGAGCCGCATCGTAGCCCGCTATCATTCCGCCCTCCGCGTTGAGCTTCCTGTTCTCGAGATAGAGCGGGATCATCAGCGCGAGTTCAATGGCGCAGGGCGAGGTCAGGCAGAACGCGCCGGTGAGCACGCCGAACGCCTGGAAGATATCTTTTGTTATTATTCCCGATATAACTGCGAGCAGCACGGAGACGGCCGAAGAAATTATCAGGCTGCGCTTTATGCAGCTGTCAGCAGGGGAGTTGGCTTCGGAATTTTTGATGAAATCGGCGGGGAACTCGACCCTGCCGGAATATAAAATGTCGGGATTGCCCATCTTGAGCGCGCGTCCGACCTCAAAAGCGTCCTTTTCGCTCTCGATAGCCCTTATGCCGTAGAGCCCTGATTTGCGCTTTGCGGTGCAGAAGAGGAAATTCTGCATCACGCGCGCCGTGCCGCGGCTGCTGTTTTCGGCGGTCATGAGCAGGGCGAATATCGCCGCCGCGCAGTAGAACATGCCAGAAGCACCCTCGGGCGATTTGTTGAAGAACGAGAGTATTGTCTGAACAAGGGCGAGTATAAATGTCAGCCCGCCGACTGCGCCGCCGGTAACACGGCCGTTTGCAAGCGCTTTTGCGCCGGATAAAATATTCGGGAACGCGAGATAGAACGACGCGAGCAGAAGCACTATATTCGCTGCCGCGAGTCCCGCGCCTCCGCGGTCGAATGCGGGCGCGTCTATCGCCGCCCACTCGAGAATTTTCGGCACGAGCAGCAGAAGCAGCGATACGCCTTCAAGTACGCACAGACCGATAACCGAGGTCTTGAACTGCGATGCGGCGTTTTTGAGGCTGTTATAGACTCTTCCGCGCTGTTCGGGCTTTTCGTATTCGAGGGGAGCTTTTTCGGAGCGCTTTTTCTTCTCCTCGTGCTGCTCCTCCGGCTCGTCCTCTTTCTCTTCGGACAGATTTTCGTCCTCCTGCGGCTCGTCGTCGCCGATGCCGCCGAGCAGAACGAACTTTTTCTTCTTCTCCGCCCTCTTTTTGTCGAGCTCGCTGCGAAGTTCGTCTTCGTCTATTTTTTCGGTCTCCGGCTCTTCGCCGAAGCCGCTGAGCATCATCTGCTCCTCCTCCGGCTGATTGCCGGCGGCGGGATTAGTGAAAGGCTGATCCTCTATCGACGCGGGCTTATCGTCCGCCGAGCCGACAAACTCTTCGGCGGGAATGACCTGCGGCAGGGGCTCGAGCCCCGATGTCTCGGAGAGCGGACCGCGCTTTAAGATAACGCCGGGCTTCTCTATCGTCTCGGCGCTCTGCGGCGCTTTTGCCGAGCCTATCGCGGTCATGAGCTTTGTTTTATATTCGTCGTCAGGCTTGCTCTGCGCCGGCTCGGAAAGGGATTTCATCGGACCGAACACGACTGTGTCGCCGAACAGACCGGGTATGGCGCGGCTCTCGCGCTCGGAGTCTTTCTCCGGCTCCTCTGTAGGATCGCCGAAATATTTCGACGCCGGAGAACCGAAAAGCTCCTCTACCGTCGGCTTTTTCTCGGCTTCGTCCTCGTTCTCAGACTCTTCTTCCTCGCCGTGGAGCGTCAGAATATTATCATCTTTATTTTGCTCATCGGATTCGTCCGTATTATCTTCGTTTTCAGTTTCCGATTCCTGTATATCATCATCTTCGCTGTCGGCTTTCACAACGGACAGCTCGAATTTTGAATCGGAGTATATATCCTCGCTCTCATCGGCGGGAACTTCTTCAGCCTGAGCTTCTTCGCCTTCCGCCTCTGCTCCGTCGTCAGATTCCTGCGCCGCTTCGGCTTCTTCCGGCTCTGCGGGAGCTTCTGTTGCTGCTTCGTTTTCGGGTTCTGCAGAAGAAGCTTCGTCAACAGATTTTTCGAGCTCCGCAAAAGGTACTTCGTCCGAGGTTTCACCGGACTCTTCGGTGGGTTCTTCGTCTTCGTCAATCTGCTCCGCCTCGTCTGATTCTGCGGGCTCGGCAGGCTCTTCGGTTTCTGCTTCTGCCGAAGCTTCCGGTTCGTCCGCCGGATTTTCGGGTTCGGCTTCTTCCGGCTCGGGCTCTTCGTCGGGCTCTTCGTCGGGCTCGGACTCCGGCTCTTTCGGGTCTGTATATATAGTCTCATGCTCCGACGATATGTCATAGTCAGAGTATCTGTTTTTATAGTAGGCGATGCTCATCAGAAGCTCATCGTCGTCATCGTAGTCAAGTGCCGCGGAATCGGCGCCCGTGCTCGCTATCAGATCGTCTATGTCGGTTATTTCCCAGATCTTGTCCGGTTCGCCGCTGTCGTGTTCAATCTTCGCCACTTGGTAGAGAACTTTGTCAAGCGGCATGTTGCTCCGCTTATCGGAAGGTTTGTTTTCCACTCATCTCACCCCAATTTATATATGCTTATATGCTGAAAAAATCGGATAAAAGTCAGTTTCTGTGTTTCGCCGCTTCGAACATGAGGATTCCCGCCGCGACGGAGGCGTTGAGAGAATTTATCTTGCCGCGCATCGGCAGGGAGGCAATGAAATCGCATTTTTCGCGCACGAGACGGCCTATACCCTTGCCTTCGGAACCGATGACGAGAGCGATGCTGCCGCTGTAGTCGAGGGCGGTGTAATCCGTGCCGTCCATGTCCGCGCCGAATATCCAGACGCCGCGCGATTTGAGTTCGTCAATGGCGGCGGGGAGGTTCGCGACCTTTACTACGGGGACATATTCAACAGCGCCCGCCGAGGTCTTTGCGACCGTGTAGTTGAGGGTCACTGAGTTGCGCTTCGGGATAATTACCCCGTGAACTCCGGCTGCCTCCGCGCTTCTGAGTATGGCGCCGAGGTTGTGCGGGTCTTCAAGTGAGTCGCACACGACTATGAACGGGCTTTCGTTCCTGCTCTCGGCGAGGGCGAAGATATCGTCCAGCTCAGCGTATTCGTGAGCCGCGGCAAATGCCGCAACGCCCTGGTGCGCCGCGCCGTCGCAGAGGCGGCCGAGCCTGCGCTGATCGGCAAATTTGACGGGAATCTTGCGCTCGCGGCAGATGTCTATTATTCTGCCTGCCTGTCCGCCGCGCTGACCCTGTGCAACGGTCACGCTGTCTATCGTTCTGCCGCTTTCGAGAGCCTGAAGCACTGCGTTGCGCCCGACTATGAGCCCCTCTTTATGATCCATTGAATATACCTCTCAGCCAAAAAGTCTCTATATAGGCTTTATTATATCATATACTGTTATAAAACGACAATAGAAATGCTAAAAATTTACGCGGAATATTTTTCCTTTCGGTGCATTGCAATTGAGTTTATTATAAGAATTATGAGCGTGAGAACAAGTATACCTGTCAGCGCGCCGAGGGTGTCGACCCCGACATCGAAAATGCGGCATGCGCGGCCGGGGACAAAATACTGATGTATCTCGTCGCTTACCGAATAAAGGGTGCTGCAAATGACGGAGATAACAGGCGAAAAACGCCTGCGGCTGAGGAAAAGCGCGCAGCCGATAAGAAATCCGAGCGCAGCATATTCGAAGAAATGCGCGAATTTTCGCACAATAAAGCTGTTTAGAAGAGGACCGAAGAGCTTCGCCAAAATTCCGCGCACATTGTCGCTCATGTCCTTTGACTGAGTACCGTCACGGCTCGAAAGCCAGAATATGCATCCGGCGCACGCCGCCGCCAATAACCAGAAAAAGACGGCGAGCACGATGCGCACCGTCCGATTTTCGGGGAGTATATATCTGAGTTTATTTTTCTTTTTCATCCTGTCAGTCCTTTGCCGTTACGAAAACAAAATCGACCGCCGAGCTCTCCGGGTCAACGCTCAGACCGTTGACGCCTTTTGCCGTTGCAAAATAGCTCGGGGTTATAAACATCGGGAGCACTGCGCCGAGCGAGAGCAGTCTGCCCTCCGCGCTGCGGCAAGCCTTGACGAGCTCGGAGCCGCTCAGTGCCTTGAGATTCTTGACGGACGCGTCAAACTGTGCGTCGCTGAGGCGGACTATATTATTTGTCCCCTGCGATGTGAGCGTCGAAAGGAAACCTGCGGCGTCTGTTATGCCCGCGGACATGGAGGTCAGGGCTATCTGATAGTCGCCGTCCTGCACGCGCGAGGAAAGAGTCGCGCTGTCGAGCGCGGTGACGGTGAAATTGACGCTCAGACCGAACACTTTCTGCCAGCCCTGTATCATGCGGCGCATGGCGTTTTCGTGCTCGGGCAGGCAGATTATCTCGAGACTCAGCTTACCTGTGAGATCCTTCTGTGCCTGGGTCCAGTATCCGGCGGATCTGTTCATATCGTAGCCGAGAATGCTGACAGGCTCGCTGCTGAGATCCGCTCCCTCGCCGGCGGAGCAGGAGGGCGGGATTACAGAATAAGTCTTCTGCATATCCTCGCTCTCGAGTGTAAGCGAGTTGTAGTCGACCGCAGTGCAGAGCGCACGGCGCAGCGGCACGTTGGAGAGCGGCGCGTCGGCGCAGTTGAAGCACAGCGCCCAGACGGTGTCGTAGTTTTTTGTTACGGAGAGATCGGACGAATCGGGCGCGGTCGTGCCGAGCTGGGCGGCGCAGTAGGTGCCGTCGAGCAGGGAATTTAGCTTCTGCTCGTTGTCGCTGTCGATTACGAGCGACACGCTCGCCGGTTTCGCGGGGAAAGGTCCGGTGTAGTCATCGTTGTTTTTTATAGTCAGTGCGGAGTCGTGCAGCCAATATGAGAGATAGAACGAACCGTTGCACAGGAGCGTCGAGTAGTCGAGCCCATAGCGCCCTTTGGTGGCGTTGAAGAAAGTCTCGTTGCAGGGCATGCATATTGCCTTTGTCAGCAGATCAAGAAAAGCCGACTCGTCCGTTGCGCTTTCGAGCGTTATGCGCAGTTCAAAGTCGCCGACCGCCTGCACGCCGAGCTTGTCGGAGGACATTTTTCCGTTTATTATGCTCTTTGCGTTCTTTATGACGCCGAGACTCAGCGCTTCGGGCGCACCCGTTGCGGGGGCTACCGCGCGCCTGAGCGCAAAGACAAAATCCGCCGCCGTGACGCGGGAGTCGAAGGTCTTGTCTATGTTGTCGCCGAGTATCGGCTTGAATGCTTTTTTCATTATGACCCAGCGTGCGTCCTCGCGGAGCTTGAAGGTATAAGTGAGCGTGGACGCATCATAGCTCCAGCTCTTCGCTGCGGCGGGGGAATACTTGCCCTCCGCGTCCTTGCGGACAAGCCCCTCGAAGCAGTTGAGCACGACGGTCTTTGCCTCCGCGCCCTGCGCTATCTGCGGGTCGAGGCAATCCGGCTGAGCCGCTATCGGATAGCTAAGCGCCGCGCCCGAGCCGTCCTTGCCGCAGGCGGCGGCTGAGAATATCAGCGCGAGCGAAAGAAATATTGAAGCTATTCTCGTGATTTTTTTCATGCTTTTCCTCCGTATATCAAAAACCCCGGCGCATTTATACAAATTCCGCGGGCAGTCTGAGGCATAATTTTTTCGGGACATGCAGTCCCTTTCAGATACATTATATAGTAGCATAAAACCACTCCCGTTATCAACCGTTAATTGCGAAGATTATCCGGCAAATATAATATTGTTCAAAAAATTTTTATTGTTAAAAATATATCTGTATAAATTGTTGCAATTTTTTTAAAAATCTGTTACAATTCTTTATCATATCTTACAGATTTTGGAGATCGGAATTATGAACGCTGTTTTATATATCGCGGCGGCTCTCTCGGCTGTCTGCGCCGTGCTGCTCGTGATCATTATAACGAAGCTCAGCCGCCCCTCCGCGCAGGACGGGCAGATAAAAGCGCTTGAGCATAAAGTCAGCTTGCTCGAGGGTCAGCTGCGCGACGAATTCGAGCGCAGCCGCAGAGAGAGCGCGTGCAATCAGAAGGACATGCGTTCCGAGCTTACAGAATCGCTCGACAAGATGAACGAGCGCCTCGCACTCATGACCGAGGCAAATTTCAAGCATCAGCAGCAGCTGACGGATATGTTCTCGAAGTCGCTCGATACTATCCGCCGCAACAACATAGAACAAAACGACAGACAGTCGAGAATTATTGCAGAGTCGATAGAGAAAATGCAGCAGAGCAACGAGAAAAAGCTCGATGAGATGCGCGCGACCGTCGACGAGAAGCTCTCCTCGACCCTCACGACACGACTCGACAGCTCGTTCAAGACTGTTTCCGAGCAGCTCGAAAATGTCTACAAATCGCTCGGCGAAATGAAAGAGCTTTCGACCGGTGTTACAACGAATGTCACGAATCTTAACCGCGTGCTGACGAATGTCAAGGCGCGCGGCACATGGGCGGAAGTCCAGCTCGAGGGCATACTCGACCAGACGATACCCAATATGTATGAGAAAAACTTCGCCACCCGCCCGGGCAGCTCCGAGCGCGTCGAGTTCGCTATCCGCATTCCTGCCGGCGACGGCGGTGCGGACGCCTATCTCCCCGTTGACTCGAAGTTCCCTATGGAGGATTATGTGCGCCTCTGCTCCGCCGCGGACAGCGCGGACGCCGAAGAAGTTGCCAAAGCGCGCAAGGCTCTTGAGGACAGAGTCCTGAGCGAAGCGAAGCTCGTCACCAAATACATAAACGTTCCGGCGACGACCCCGTTTGCGATAATGTATCTCGCGACCGAGGGGCTCTATGCCGAAATCGCGTCCTCGCGCACGGGGATAGCCGAGCGCATCCAGCGCGAATATAACATCATGATAGCGGGACCGACTACGATAACGGCGCTTCTCAACTCCCTCTCCATGGGCTTCAGAGCCGTGGCGATAAACGAGAAGGCGAATGAAGTTCGCCGCCTGCTCTCCGTCGCCAAGGCGCAGTATGAAAAGTTCGGCGACGTGCTCGACAAGGCGAAGAAAAAGATAGACGAGGCGGGGCGCACCCTTGTTGCCGCGCAGGACAGAAACCGTATCATGGCGGGCAAGCTCAAGGGAATCGAGAGCATGGACGCCGCCGAGGCGGACGCATATCTCGGCATAGCCGAGCAGACGGACGGCTCGGAGAATTAAGCATTTTCGTTTTTTGTTTAATATAAAACCAGAAAAAGGAGGAAACGAAATGAAAAACAAAGGAAGACTGGCAAGACGCATCATCGCAGTCATAGTCTGCATGACCCTCGTCCTTGCCGCCCTCCCGACCGGAGTTTTCAGTGCCTTTGCGCAGACCGAAAAGGGCAAGCTCAAAGTCACATCTATCTCCGACATTCACTATTTTGCTGATTCCGAAAAAGGAACCGGAGACACAAAGAACGGATTCAGCGAAGCCTACAACGAATGGAACGACAAAGGTTCTCGTCAGCACAACGAGGTTGACGCGCTCCTGACAGCGGCTCTCGACAAGGCCGCCGAGGAGAAGAGCGACTATGTGTTCCTGCCCGGCGATCTGACCCTCAACGGCGAGCTTGCAGGTCACAAGGCTCTTGCAGCGAAGCTCGAAGCGTTTGAGAAGGAGACCGGCATTCCGGTCATCGTTGTCAACGGCAACCACGATGTCAACAACTATCGCGGACTGACCTTCAGAAACGGCGTCCAGGAGTCCGGCGAAGTCACCTCTCCCGAGGCGTTCCGCGAGATCTATAAGAATCTCGGACGCGACCTTGTGACGGACGAAAAAGAAGATGTCTTCACCCCCACCACAGGTCAGGCGGGTCAGCTCTCCTACGCTATAAGCCTCAAGGGCGGCTACAGACTCATCGTCATGGATACCAACAAGTATTCGTCCGATGTTACCGCCAAGGGCAATGACGTTCAGGAGACCGCAGGCAGCATCACCCCCGAGCTTATGCAGTGGGTGCTCAAGCAGTGCGAAAAGGCGAAGAAAAACGGCGAGACCATCATCGGCATGGGTCACCACAACTTCGTTCCCCACATGACCATCGAGCCCGAAATATTCTTTGCTTTCGTGCTTGACGATTGGATGGAGTGCACCGAGACCCTCGCAGACGCGGGTATGCACTTTGTCTTCAGCGGGCATCTTCACACCCCCGATATCGCCTCCCATGTCAGCGACAACGGCGAGACTCTCTATGATATCGAGACCACATCTCTTTCGGGCTTCCCGAACAAGTTCAGAACCGTCACCTTTGACAATACTCAGGACGGCAAGATAATCTGCGATGCAAAGTCCCACGAAGTCGACGAGGATAAGCCCATCGTTGTCAACTTCCCCAACGGCACATCAAAGACATACGCTCAGCCCTATAAGAACAGCTTCTCGTTCTTCAAGACCTACGGCCCCGGCGATCTTCACAACTTCGCCATGACCTCGATCGACAACGCCCTTTCCGGCATCTTCGAGGACATTCAGGAGGCGGGCGGACTCTATGCATATCTTGAGGCTTCGGGAATCGACCTTGAGAAGATAATCGTCGACGCGCTCGGCACGAACGGCTTCGAGGTCGGCAGCGTTGAGATACTGACCGTCAGCACCAATGTCATGAGCTTCATCAAGGATCTGTGCGCGCAGGTCGATAAAGCTTATATCAATAACCCCGACCATGTCATGGAGGTTATTGACGGCGTAGTCACAAAGGCTCTCAACTATCAGGTCTCCGATTACAAGTGCACCAAGTTCTATGAGACTATGGGCATGGAGAGCAAGAACGAGAAGGGCACCCTCGAGGACGCCGCTTACACCGTTCTTTATACCCTCTACAACGCCAACGAGGATATCAGCGACGACAAGTTCATGAACGATGTCCTTGACTATTTCGAGAACAGAGACGGCGCAAAGGAACTCATCAACTTCCTTATCGACACCCTGCTCAACGATGTCATCGAGGGCGAGATCCTCTCGACCCTCCAGTTCAACCCCGGCAAGCTCTTCCCCGCCGGCTCTGTCACCAGCCCCATAGGCGTTGTGACCGATATCATCATGCAGATACTCTTCCGCGGCAATCCGAGCTATGAGAATGTTATCTACAGCGTGCTCAAGCTCCTGCCCGAGAAGTACAGCAGCATCCGCAATATACTCAACACCGTCCTTATCGACGAGTACATGACACAGAGCCAGTATGACAGCATCGGCTACACTGCCGCCAGAATGATCCGCAGCCTCGTCGAGGATACGAATCCCGCGGCAAAGTCCGATCTCGATGTGACCCTCGTCTATGACGGTCCCGTCAAGCCCGAGGTAACGCAGGACAATATGCGCCTGCCCTCGAATATAGGCACAACTTTCTCCGGCGATGCTTCGACCGAGAGAAGCATCAACTGGTATACAAAGTACAGCCTCAAAAATTCCGACATTCAGATAGCCGAGTATTCGGAGAACCCGACTTTCACGGATAAGCTTCCCAAGGGAGTCAAGGTCAGCACGACCTCCGAGCTCGTCAAGAGGGAGTATCCCGGCGTCGACCTCGGCGTTATAGGCTTCATCTCTTACGGCATCAATGTCAACCGCCACACCGCGACCATAACCGGTCTCAAGCCCGGCACGAAGTATTGCTACAGAGTCGGCAATGCAAAGCACGGCTGGTGGAGCGATACGGGTATAATCGAGACCGCGGACAATTCCGATTCCTTCACCTTCTTCCATGTCAGCGACGAGCAGTCGCAGAACGCCATTCAGTACGGCACATGGGGCAAGGTAGTCGATACCGCGCTCAGGATGTTCCCCGAGGGCAAGTTCTTTGCCAGCGCGGGCGACCAGGTAGATTACACCAAGCACTTCAAGCAGTGGCAGTGGTTCTTCAATGCCTCTGAGAACATCAAGAACACCGCAATAATGCCTGCCGCGGGCAACCACGAGAAGAGCGGATATATGCTCGACCAGAACTTCGTCCTGCCCGAGACAGCCGATCAGGACAGAGAGAGCGGCGTGTTCTATTCCTATGATTACAACAACGCCCACTTCATCGTCCTCAACACCAACAACCTCAGCGAGGATAAGGCGCTCAGCGACGATCAGCTCGCATGGCTCAAGGCAGACGCCCAGGCAAGCGACGCTCAGTGGAAGATAGTCGTTCTCCATAAGGCGCTCTATTCCAACGGCTCGCACTATGACGACAAGGATGTCAAGGCTATGCGCAAGCAGCTCTGCGGACTCATGCCCGACCTCGGCATCGATATCGTCCTCCAGGGTCACGACCATGTCTATCTGCGCACCGATGTCATGGACAACAACGAGGTTGTCAAGGCTGAGGAGCAGAAGATAACCTTCGGCGGCAGAGAGTACACCGCAAAGCTCAATCCTGAGGGCACAGTCTATGTCATCAGCGCATGCGCGGGTGTCAAGGACTACCAGACCAAGGATGTCAAGGATACCGACAAGCTCTTCCCGAGAGCCGAGGCTATCTACGATGCGGATAACGCGGTGTTCTCCGCGATAACCATCGACGGCAGCAAGCTCTATTTCGACGCTTATATGCTCGACGATGAGGCAAAGGACGGCGCAACGAGAATCGACTCCTTCGCGCTCTCCAAGGCGGAGAAGGAAGAGCCCGAGAATCCCGAGCAGCCGGAAGAGCCTGCAAAGCCGGAAGATCCCGCAAAGCCCGGCGATCCCGACCAGCCTTCCGATCCTGCTAACCCGAACGAGCCACTCGATCCTTCGGATCCCGCAAGCCCGCTTGTCCCCTCGACAAAGCCCGACACAAATAAGCCCGAGGGCGACAGCAAAGTGCCGAACACCGGCGCGGCAGCTCCCGTAATGCTCATTGCATTCGCAGGCGCGGCGTTTGTTATCGGCTGCTCTGCAAAGAGGAAAAAAGAGGACTGATAACAGTTCTCTGATATAAAACTACAAAGACGCCCGGAGAGTTCAGACGCTCTTCGGGCGTTTTTCTATAGATTTCCATGCGCGTTTCTGCTACAATAATTTCAAAAATCACCGGAGAAGATATTATGTTCAGACCTGTTCGCAAAAGTAAAAACGCCCTCGGCGAAGAAGCGGCAAAAGAGATTCTGCGCTCAGCCCGCCGCGGAGTGCTCGCTGTCAACGGCGATAACGGATATCCTTATGCGATACCGATAAACTATCTCTATGACGAAGAGGCGGGAAAGATATATTTCCACGGCGCAAAAGCGGGTCACAAGGCGGACTCGATAAATAAATGCGATAAAGTGTGCTTCACGGCTTACGGGGACGAGATTATCCGTGAAGAGGCGTGGGCACCGTTCATGCGCAGCGCCGTCGTGTTCGGCAGATGCCGCGTTATAGAAGACCGTACTCAGACATTGATTTTGGTCAAACGCCTCGCGATGAAATACTATCCCGACGAGAGCCTTGCGGACGAGGAAATCGCCGCCGCGGGAAAGGCTGTGCGGATGTATGAAATCGCGATAGAGCACATGAGCGGCAAGGAAATTCAGGAGCGATGATTTTTTATACAAAGAAATCGGCGGAAATTTTTGTACTTTAGTACACTTTTTTGTCGTTTATCGCTTGACTATTACCGATATAAAAAGTATAATAAAAAAGCTAATGCAAATAAATTGGAGGTAAACAAAATGAAGGTATTTATGATCGGCGGCACCGGCCTTCTCGGCAGCGCCGCAGCGCGTATTTTCATTGACAGAGGCCACAGCGTCAAGTCTGTTGCTCTTCCGCCCCTTCCCGAAGGAGCTCCCATCCCCGAGGAGATGGAGATCGTAATGTGCAATATTTACGAGAAGACCGACGATGAGATCAGAGAGCTTATGGCCGGCTGCGACTGCTTCGTTTTCGCCGCAGGCGTCGACGAGAGAGTCGAATTCCCCGCACCCGTTTACGATGCTTACTACAAGTACAACATCGCTCCCCTCAAGAGACTTCTTCCCATCTGCAAGGAGCTCGGTTATAAGAATGCCGTTATCCTCGGCTCTTATTTCTCCTACCTTGCCAAAGAGCGCCCGGATATGAAGCTCTGCGAGCAGCACCCCTATATCAGAAGCCGTATCGACCAGGAGAACGTCGCTTTCTCCTATGCCGATGACAACTTCGATGTTGCCGTTCTTGAGCTGCCCTACATCTTCGGCACTCAGCCCGGCAGAAAGCCCGTTTGGGTTATCCTTATCGAGCAGATCAAGAGAATGGATAAGCTTCCCTTCACCATGTATCCCAGAGGCGGTACAGCAATGCTTACAGTCCGCCAGGTCGGTGAGTCCATCGTCGGCGCGGCTGAGCACAGCACCGGTGCAAAGGCATGGCCCATCAGCTGCTACAACATGAAGTGGGCTCCGTTCCTCAAGATAGTCTACGCCGCAAGAGGCATGGGCGATAACAGAAAGATCATCGGCATCCCGCCGTGGATGATGAGAATGGGACTCAAGGGTATCGTCAAGGAGTATGCCGAGAAGGGCATCGACAGCGGCATCGATCCCATGGGTCTTCCTGATATCATGGATCTTGATCTCTTCATGCCCACCGACTATGCTTACAAGGAGCTCGGTGTTACTGAGGACGACATCAAGGCTGCTATCACCGATTCTATCAAGGTCAGCGTTGCTTCCTATGAAGGCAAGGTCAAGCTCCTTGAGATGAAGGGCGAATAATTAAACATACACTCATTTTCGGCGGAACTTTTATGTTCCGCCGAAATAGTGCTTTTTAGAAGCTTTTATAATTTTAGCTTTTTCTGCCGCATTTGGCGGCGGCGCGGTCGTTTGACGGGGGTTTTTTCGTCAGGACGCACAAAGATGCGCTCTTGTTTTTGTGCGCGCTGACGGAAAAACGACCATCCGCAGACCGCTTTCAACTTTTATCATCACAAATTTTTCAGGAATGGGTGAATTCTTTTGGCAAAGAGAGAAGACGTAAGAAATATAGCCATAATAGCGCACGTCGACCACGGCAAGACC
>DKDF01000101.1:6772-6972 GCA_002451755.1 Ruminococcaceae bacterium UBA6855 | reverse complement strand
CTCGTCGACGAGATGCTCAAGCAGAGCGGCATATTCAGAGCCAACGAGCAGGTTCAGGACAGAGTCATGGACTCCAACGACCTTGAGCGTGAGCGCGGAATAACAATACTTTCAAAGAACACCGCCGTCCACTATAACGGCGTGAAAATCAATATCGTTGACACTCCCGGCCATGCCGATTTCGGCGGCGAGGTCGAGCG
>DKDF01000101.1:5853-6646 GCA_002451755.1 Ruminococcaceae bacterium UBA6855 | reverse complement strand
GCCCCAGACGCGCTTCGTCCTCAAGAAGGCTCTTGCGCTCAAGAAGAAAGTTCTCGTTGTTATCAATAAAGTGGACAGACCCAACGCGCGCCCCGCAGAAGTCGTTGACGAGGTCATTGACCTGTTCATCGACCTCGGCGCCGAGGAGGATCAGCTCGACTTCCCCGTTGTCTATGCTTCGGCAAGAGACGGCTATTCCTCGCTCGATCCCAATGTCCGCTCGGGCGATATGCGCCCCCTGCTCGACTCAATTCTCGAGCATATCGAAGCTCCCGACGGCGATGTCGATGCCCCGCTTCAGATACTCTTCACGAGCCTTGACTACGATGATTATATCGGCAGAATAGGCATCGGCAGAGTTGAGCGCGGCAGGGTCAAGAAGAACGAGCCGATAGTGCTCTGCAAAACGGACGGCACTCAGGAGAATGTCAGGGTGTCACGCCTCTATCAGTTTGAGGGGCTCTCGCGTGTCGAGGTCGATTCCGCCGCCGCGGGCGATATCGTCTGCATCTCCGGCATCAGCGACATAAATATCGGCGAGACCGCCTGCTCTCCGGACTGCATCGAGCCGATGCCTTTCATAAAAATAGACGAGCCCACGATATCCATGAACTTCATGGTCAACGACAGCCCGTTCGCAGGCCGCGAGGGCAAGTTCGTTACCTCGAGAAATATCAGAGACCGCCTGTTCAAGGAGGTCGAGACGAACGTCAGCATGCGCGTTGAAGAGACCGATTCGACCGATACTTTCAAAGTTTCCGGACGCGGCGAGCTGCATCTGTCAATTCTCATT
>DKDF01000101.1:0-5813 GCA_002451755.1 Ruminococcaceae bacterium UBA6855 | reverse complement strand
CATTGAGACCATGCGCCGTCAGGGCTATGAGTTCCAGGTTTCGCGCCCGAAGGTCATTCTCAAAGAGATAAACGGCAAGACCTGCGAGCCTATGGAACTGCTCATAGTCGAAGTTCCCGAGCAGTATGTCGGCGCAGTTATAGAGAAGCTCGGCTCCCGCAAGGGCGAACTTGTCAACATGGGCACGCGTGACGGCGGCGCAACTCATCTTGAGTTCCGCATCCCGTCGAGAGGACTCATCGGCTACCGCGCCGAGTTCCTCACCGACACCAACGGCAACGGTATCATGAATCAGCTGTTCGACGGCTACGAGCCCTACAAAGGCGAGATAGTCACCCGCGAGCGCGGCTCGATAGTCGTTCATGAGACCGGCGTGAGCACCGCATACGGCCTGTTCAACACTCAGGACAGAGGCAGGCTGTTTATCCCCGCGGGCGTCGAAGTCTATGAGGGTATGATAGTCGGCGAATGCGCCAAGAATGAAGATATAGTCTGCAACATCTGCAAGAGCAAGCATCTGACCAACACCCGTGCATCGGGCTCCGACGACGCGCTGCGCCTCGTGCCCTATACGGAGATGAGCCTCGAGCAGTGCATGGAATTCATAAAGGACGACGAACTGCTTGAAGTTACGCCCAAGTCGCTCAGACTCAGAAAGCGCATTCTCTCGAAAGAGAAGAGACTCAAGCAGCAGTTCAGAGGCAAGTAATCTGAAAGGGGAGACAGGAATGACACAGCGCCGATCGGTTGCTTTGGGCAGCTTTGACGGACTCCATCGGGGTCACAGGGCTGTGCTCGACCTCGCTCTCTCGTTTGAAAAAGACGGCTTCGAGCCGTGCGCCCTCGTCTTTGACGAGCACCCGCTGAAGGTTGTCGGCGCGGGAGCTCCCCCGGAGCTGATGACCCCGCAGGCGCGCGACGAAATGCTCGAAAGCCTCGGGATAACCGTCAAAAAGATATCGTTCGGACGCATCGCCGATATGTCGGCGGAGCAGTTTGTCAACGATATTTTGATAGGCGAGCTGAACGCGGGCGCTGTCTGCTGCGGATATAATTACCGCTTCGCAAAGAGCGCCGCCGCGGATTCCCGCGACCTCGAAGAGCTCTGCAAGGCGCACGGAATTTTATGCGCCGTGGCTGAGCGCACCGACTATAACGGCGCGGCGATAAGCTCGACGAGGATAAGAAACGCGCTCGCCGAGGGCAATATCGAAGACGCAAACGCCATGCTTGGGCGCGAATTTTCCTATAAATTCACCGTCGTCAGCGGCGACAGGCGCGGCAGGCTGATAGGCGCGCCGACGATAAACCAGCATTTCCCAGAGGGCTTTATCGTCCCGAAGTTCGGCGTATATGCTTCGGCAGTGCCGATAGACGAAGAACTGCACGCGGCGGTCACGAACATCGGACGCCGCCCGTCGTTCACCTGCGACGATCTGCGCAGCGAGACCTGCATAACCGACTTCTCCGGCGACCTCTACGGAAAGAATGTCGAGGTAAAATTGCTCAGATATATCCGCCCCGAAAGGGTCTTTGATTCGCTCGATTCGCTCGGCAATCAGATAGCCGCCGACGCGCAGACGGCGAAAGAGATTTTCAACAGCATAGAAAAATAATAATTGCAGCCGCCCGAGGGTCATTTCCCGGGCGGTTGTTTTTCAATATTGGCTCCCCTGTAAGAGAACCGGCTCGGCGTAAGTCGAGACTGAGGGGGTTTGTTTAGCTTCGCTCAAAGTAATAAGTAAAAGTGAATAGTGAAAAAGTGCGCGGTAGTGGCGGATATCATCCGCCCGAGAACTCCGCACAGCTTTATTGGCGCGGGATTTGTAGGGTGCGGCGACTCGACGCACCGATGCCGCGGAAGCGGCACGAAATCTTTATAAATTTTTATTTTGACGCGTTGGACGAGTATTATTGCCCGCGAAATTCGCACGGATTTATTGATACACAACCCCGCACCCAAAATTCAATATGGAAAATACCCGCGCGGCATGATATAATCGATGTGTAAAAGCATTTTGACACGGAAAATGCGCAGATGTAAAACGCTTTTGATAGACACATGACTGTTTTTTGCGTAAACTGAAAGCGAAAAAAGGAGGCGCGGCAGATGGATATCGGAAAGAAGCTCAGGGACGCGAGAAACGCGGCGGGACTGACTCAGGAGAGCGCGGCGGAGTCGCTCGGCGTGAGCCGCCAGACCGTATCGAATTGGGAAACGGGCAAGACCTATCCCGATATAGTGAGCGTCATAAGAATGAGCGGCCTCTATTTCGTCAGCCTCGACTGCCTGCTGAAGGAGGAAAAAACCGTGTCAAACGATCTCAACTATCTCAACTATCTCGAAGAGAGCACGAACGTCGTCAAGAGCCGCCGCAGACTCGGAAAGCTCGTGCTCGTCGCCGCATATCTCGTCATATGGGCGGTGTCGGTCGCGTTTTTCTGGCTCGCCGTCTCCGGGTCGGATGCGGGCGCGTACGCCGTGCTCGTTATATGGGGCGCAATCCCGCTGACCACATTTGTCATCTCGCTGCTCATAGGCGCAAACGGCTATTGGGGCAGAAGAAAATGGTGGGCGGTGCCTATCCTCGCTCTTATGTACACTCTCATTCCGTTTCTGACCTTCACCCTTGCCAACGCCGCTTCGACGGGCGTTTCCGCAGGCGACATAGCGGTGCACCTCGACGATTTAATCACCCTGCCTATAGGTGCAGCCGTCTCCGCCGCCGGTCTTGCGATCGGCACGGGCATAGCGAAGCTCAGGACGCGCAAAAAGCGTGAAGATTAAACTGCCGCCTCGGAATATGTAAAAAGTAAGCTTTCGCCGGAGCTCGCCTGGGCTCCGGTTCTTTTTATCTTGAGGAAAGGCGGAAAGAATGCTATACTTATTGAAGAAAGCAATATTGAAAGGAAAACACCAATGAGAAGATTCTTAAAATTCTTTGCCCGTCTGCTTGTGCTTTTGCTCGGGATTTCGCTGTGCATTTCGCCGCTAAGGGGCTTTGCAGCTTATAATTTTGAATATGAGCAGGCGGTCGGCAATCCGCTCAAAGGCTTCATGCCGTTTTATAAACAGGGCGGCGCCGACGACAGCGTGCCTTACAGCATGGAGTGGTTCTATGTTCCGCTCTCCGCGCTCATGTCCGACAGCGGCGAATACACTATCCGCGAGGGGCTTGAGCCGTATCTTGAAGAGATATCGGCGCGCGGGAATCAGGCGGTTTTCAGAGTCTATTTAGACTATCCCGGGTCGGGTATCGGCGAAAAAGCCGTGCCGCAGTTCATCTGGGATATGGGTATAAAAAAAGAGCACTACGACGAATACGGCGGAGGCTGGTGCCCCGACTATTCGGATGGCAGGCTCATTGATATCCTCTGCGATTTTGTGCGCGAGCTGGCGCACGAATATGACGGCGACAGCCGCATAGCCTATATCACAACGGGGCTTCTCGGTCACTGGGGCGAGTGGCATGTCTGCCTGCCGGAGCTCGAAGCTTCAAAGGAGCAGAAGGCAAAAATCATCTCCGTATTTGCGGAAAACTTCAAGACTACGCGCATTCTGACCCGCTATCCCGAGACTCCCGGCACGACGCGCAGCGGCAATGTCGGCTTTCATGACGATTCTTTCACCCACTCGACGCTCTACGGCGAGAACTGGTATTTTATGTCCAAGATGAAGAAGGCGCACCAGACCGGAGTTTGGAAAAATCAGCCCATCGGCGGCGAGTTTCGCCCGGAGGGGCAGTCGGCGTTCCTGTCCGGCGCGCCGCTCGACGGATATCAGGACTACTCCGAGTGCGTCAACGCAACCCACTGCTCGTGGCTGATGATGGCGGGTGCGTTTGAAGAAAATCTCGGTGCGGACGAAATCGAGCGCGCTAAAACAGCTTCGGCGGCTCTCGGCTATGATTTTACCGTAACCGATGCGAGAGTGATGAAAATCTTCGGCAAGACCTATGCTTCTGTCACGATAAAAAACACGGGTGTCGCCCCAATATACTATGATCTCGGCGTGTCTTTCGGCGTCGGGAGCGGGAAAAACACGCAGTGGACTCAAGTAGAAAATCAAAAGCTCTGCCGCCTTATGCCCGGGAAAAGTGCAGTGTTCTCGGCGCAGATAAGCATAGACGACGGGCAGTCGCTCTTCATCCGCATTGAAAAGCCGCTCGAAAACGGCAAGCCGATACGCTTCTCCAACTCGTCCGAATTGCAGTGCGCCGACGGTTCGCTCCTGCTCGGAAACATGATGAGGTTCTGATATGGACAAAAAATATAAAGTATTTTATCAAGGCTCGCTATTCGGTCATTTCGGGCGCGACCACGCGGGCAAAGAAATTGCAGTCAACAAAAGCTTCACTTGGGGCGGTGAAGAATGGCTCGTGCCGTCTGTCTATTTTTGCGGCAAGGGACTCGTTGCAGATATGTTCAAAAAGGTGAGCGTTGACAGTTTTCGTGAGTTTACAGAAAAATTCGGGCTCGATGAAAACAGCGATTATGACGACTTTTCAGACGAACAGCAGGCTGAAATAAACGCTGAAAATCCGCTGAACAGCGATATATTCGCCTCAATTCAGTTCGGCGGCAGAAAAAGCGACATGGAGTTTTCAAGCTCCGACTGCTGGAACCCGCTTTTCCTCGACAGCGGCGATGCGGCGGAAGCTCTGCTCGACAGATACGGGCTCGATAAATCTTTCTGCTGGCTCGCGGTGAGGATGAGTATCCCGTGGCGAGGCAGAAAACCGAAAAAATCAGATTCACTGACCCTGCAACTTCGCGCGGAAAAGATACCCGTCCCGGGAGCGCATTTCAGGGCGAAATGCCCCGGCGACAAGACAGATTTTATAAACCCCGTGACCGTAAAAAAGCATACGCTGACAGTGACGGCTGTCGAACAGCAGAAGTTTTCAAAGCTGCTGCATATCGGCGGAAAAGAACCGCCGCTGTGTACAATAATAAATTATGACATCTCGCCGGAAATTCCGATGGATGAGATATCCGTAAATGACTGCTCTAAACTGGAGAAACCGCGCGGGATTCTCGCGCCACGCGGCAAAGCGGCGTCGGCAATAGGCATTATCGGCGGCGCGTGCGGTCCGACCGTCATAGCTACATCGTCGGAGAGCGGGCGAACGGCTTGCTCATCACTGCATTATGAGCCCGAATATGAGCCGGACTGGCGCATGGTGTTTTATAAGAAGCCGAAAGAGGATATTGAGGTTGAACTGATATAAAAACGCCGAATGTCAGGCGCTCATAAAACAGTTTTAGCCCCGGCAGTAATGGCTGTCTGGGGCTTTTTGAATATATTGAAGCTGTATAATGCAATTAAGGTTCAATAATTGTGCTCTGCCACACAGTCTATTTTGGCTCCCCTGTAGGGGAGCTGGCTCGGCGTAAGCCGAGACTGAGGGGTTTGTTTCGCTGATGCTCAAAGTAATAAGTAAAAGTGAATAGTGAAAAGTGTGCGGTATGGTTAGATATCATCCGCACGCGAACTCCGCACAATTTTAGCGGCGTGCAACCTGTAGGGTGCGGCGACCCCGACGCACCGATGCCGCGACAGCGGCACGAAATCTTCGGAAAAGCTCGTTTTACAGGCCGTAGGGGCGAACTTTGTTCGTCTTTCAAAAATCCGCACAAATTTTAGATCGCGTACCTCGTAGGGACAGCCCTTGCGGCTGTCCGCTATCGGCGAAGCTGATACGAAGTTATAGTATAGCTGAATTGTTGATAATTGGTTTCTGCCTTCGCTACACACCATAATCAAACTTTTATACTTCCCGCGCTTCGGCATTTTCTTTTTATTTGAAAAA
>DKDF01000102.1 GCA_002451755.1 Ruminococcaceae bacterium UBA6855 | reverse complement strand
CGAAACGCGGGAAGTGTAAAAAGCTTGATTATAGTAGGACGCGAAGGCAGAGGGTACAAATCTTATAAATTCATATCGTGCAGCTTGCGCGGCAGCGGTGCGTCGAGGTCGCCGCACCCTACAAATGCGCGCCAATAAAAATGTCCGGGGTTCGCGGGCGGATGATATCAGCCCTACATGATTGTGCTGATTTACAACATTGCAGCAACACAAAAACCGACCCATGATAATCACAGGTCGGTTTAATGTTTATAAAATCTCCGCTAAAGGCACGGCGGAAATATTGAGTTTTGCTTACTTCCTGCTGACGCCGAGAGTCATCTTCTCGCCGTTGATGTTCCACTCCTTGGAGCTGTCGCCGCCAAGGGAATAGACTATCTCATCCGCGAGGACGTCATGCTTTATGGACTCGGCGTTCTTCTTGATGATACCGTTGAGCTTTTCATTCTCGCCGGTGTAGAGAACGATCTTGTCCATAACATCGAAGTCTGCCTCTTTGCGCATTGTCTGGATCTTCGAAATTATCTCTCTGACGAAGCCCTCCTCGATAAGCTCGGGGGTGAGGTTCGTGTCGATGGCAACGGTGATGCCGTAATCGGAGACTGCGAAGCTGCCCTCTTTCTGGACGGAGTCTATCAGCAGGTCGTCAACGCCGAGCTCTATCTCGTTGCCGTCGACGCTAAATTTCAGCGCGCCGTTCTCGTCAAGCTCCTTCTTTGCGGCGGAGCCGTCGAGAGAGGCGAGATACTCTTTTATCTTGCCGAGGAATCTGCCGTATTTCGGGCCGACGGTCTTGAGCTGCGGCTTGAAGCTGTAGCTGACGAAATCCGCCTCGCCGTCAACAAATTCGAGTTCCTTGACATTGAGCTCGTCTCTGATTATCTCCGCATATTCGCCGCCGAGAGCCTCGTCCGCGCGGACAAACATCTTGCCGAGCGGCTGACGGTTCTTGATGTTCGCGCCGTTTCTTGCGGCACGGCCGAGCACGACTATATTGAGAGCCTCGTTCATTCTCTCCTCAAGAGCCTTGTCAACATATGCGGCATCCGCAACGGGATAATCGCACAGGTGGACGCTCTCGGGAGCGGACTTGTCGATGTTGCACACGAGGTTGCGATAGATGTCCTCGGTCATGAACGGGATCATCGGAGCGGCAAGCTTCGAGACGGTGACGAGCGCGGTATAGAGAGTCATATAGGCATCGATCTTGTCCTGGCTCATGCCCTGCGCCCAGAAGCGCTCGCGGCAGCGGCGGACATACCAGTTGCTCATCTCGTCGACGAAGTTCTGCAGCGCACGCGCAGCCTCGGGGATGCAGTAATCCGCAAGGTAATTGTCAACGGTGGTGATAAGAGTATTGAGTCTCGAGAGCAGCCATCTGTCCATGGTCGGCAGCTCCTCAGCCTTGCGAAGCTCATGCTTCGTGGCGTCGAACTCGTCTATATTTGCATAGAGCACGAAGAAAGCGTAGATGTTCCAGAGCGTGCCCATGAACTTGCGCTGACCCTCGATAACAGCCTTGCCGTGGAAGCGGTTGGGCAGCCAGGGAGCGGAGTTGGTGTAGAAATACCAGCGGACTGCGTCTGCGCCGTAGGCGTTGAGCGCGTCGAACGGGTCGACGGCATTGCCCTTGGACTTCGACATCTTCTGTCCGTTCTCATCCTGAACGTGACCGAGAACGAGAACATTTTCATAGGGAGATCTGTTGAACAGCAGGGTCGAAATGGCGAGCAGCGAATAGAACCAGCCTCTCGTCTGATCGACAGCCTCGGAGATAAACTGCGCCGGGAACTGCTGCTTGAACAGGTCGTGATTTTCAAACGGATAGTGGTGCTGCGCGAAGGGCATCGAGCCGGAGTCGAACCAGCAGTCAATAACCTCGGGCACGCGGTGCATCTCGCCGCCGCACTTCGGGCACTTTATTGTGACAGCGTCAATATAGGGGCGGTGCAGCTCGATATCGTCCGGGCAGTTCGAGGACATGCTCTTGAGCTCTTCGATAGAGCCTATCGAATGTCTGTGACCGCACTCGCATTCCCAGACGTTGAGCGGAGTTCCCCAGTAGCGGTTACGGCTGATGCTCCAATCCTGGACGTTCTCTATCCAGTCGCCGAAGCGTCCCTTGCCGATGCTCTCGGGGATCCAGTTGACGGTATTGTTGTTGCGGACGAGGTCGTCCCTGACCGCGGTCATTTTTATGAACCACGAGTCTCTTGCATAGTAGATGAGGGGCGTGTCGCAGCGCCAGCAGTGGGGGTAACTGTGCTCAAACACGGGAGCGGAGAAGAGAAGTCCGCGCTTGTCGAGGTCAACAAGCACATCCTTGTCCGCGTCCTTGCAGAACTTGCCAGCCCACGGGGTGCTCTTGTCCATGCAGCCGGCGGCATCGACGAGCTGAACGAACGGAAGATCGTAGTTCTTGCCGACATTTGCGTCGTCCTCACCGAATGCCGGCGCGATATGGACTATACCGGTGCCGTCCGTCAGAGTGACATAGCCGTCGCAGGTGACATACCAGCCCTTTTTGCCGTCCTTCGACTTTGTGCATTCGAACAGCGGCTCATATTCTCTGTATTCGAGCTCCTTGCCCTTGAAGGTAGCGAGAGTCTCGACTCCCTCTGGGAAGAACTTCTCGACGAGTGCCTGCGCCATATAATATACGGTGCCGTCCTCGACCTTTATCTTCACATAGTCCTCTGCGGGGTTGACGCAGAGCGCGACGTTCGAGGGCAGAGTCCACGGAGTTGTCGTCCATGCGAGGAAATATGCGTCCTCGTCCTTTGCCTTGAACTTGACGACCGCGGAGCGCTCCTTGACATCCTTATAGCCCTGAGCGACCTCCTGCGAAGAGAGCGGAGTGCCGCAGCGCGGGCAATAGGGAACTATCTTGAAGCCCTTGTAGAGCAGACCCTTGTCCCAAATCTGCTTGAGTGCCCACCACTCGGACTCGATAAATGTGTTGTCATAGGTGACATAGGGGTGCTCCATATCAGCCCAGAAGCCGACCTTGCCGGAGAAATCCTCCCACATGCCCTTGTATTTCCAGACGCTCTCCTTGCACTTCTTGATGAAAGGCTCGAGACCGTATTCCTCTATCCCCTGCTTGCCCTCGATGCCGAGCAGCTTCTCGACCTCGATCTCAACGGGCAGACCGTGGGTATCCCAGCCCGCCTTTCGGGGCACCATATAGCCCTTCATGGTCTTGTAGCGCGGGATCATGTCTTTTATAACTCTCGTCAGCACGTGACCGATATGCGGCTTGCCGTTTGCAGTCGGCGGACCGTCATAGAAAGTAAAGGTCTCCGCATTCTTGCGCGAGTCGATGCTCTTCTCGAAGATGTGGTTCTCGTTCCAGAAATCGAGCACCTTCTTCTCGCGGTTGACGAACTCAAAATTCGTCGATACCTTGTCGTACATAATAGCTATCCATCCTTTCAGGGAATCGCGGCTGATAACAAAAAAAGGTCCCTGTCCATAACAGGACAAAGACCCGGCTTTGCAACCACCCACTACATTCAATTAAATGCCGCCCGGTAACGGTGGGACGCGCCGTCGGGATCTACTCGGTTTTCGCCTTTCGTCCCGCTGCTCGGGAGTGATATTCGCTCCTGCGCCGAGTACCGGCTTTCCACTGCCGCCGGCTCACTTTGTCTCTTTGCGCAAGGCTACTGTCTCCGTCAAAGCCTTTGAGATATGCTCATTTAGTGTTGCACCCGATAGGTACAATATAAGGTGATTATAATACTTTTGGATTTATTCGTCAATAGCTTTTAACAGGTTTGAGCCGACTATTTTTCGTCTTTGCCCGCACCCATGATGAACTCATATGCCTTCATGCACTCGTCGAAGGGCAGCCCCGTCTCGTTCTGGAGATAAGCGGCGGCGTCCTCCGCCTTTTCGAATTTTTCAAGAATCTCTCTCGCCTCGGAAAATCTCTTTATCGCGGTCTCGAATTCATTGCCCATAACTTTTCTCCTCTCAGTGTGAATATTTATATAAGCCCCGACAGGCTGACGGCTGTTTCATAGGCGTTTTTGTCGGTTTGGTAGACTGCGACGCCGTTTTGCTCCGCGCGGATGCGCGCGTCCTCATCGAGAGGCGCGGACTCCGTCAAAATAATACAGGCTATGTCCGCGAGCGCCGCCACGCCGATGGAGTTGACATTGCCCATGACGGTCATCCAGGCATCCCCCGCCTTTGCGCGGGACATGACCCAGCTCAGAAGATCGCCGCAATAGCCGCCCGTGACCTCGCGCGAGAGCGAGTCTTCGTTTTCGCAAAGAGCTTTAAGCCCAAGCTTTTCTTTTATATCCCCGACCGTCATTTCGTCCCCTCCTTTTTCCCCGTGTCTCTGAACGGCGCGGGAATATATTCCTGCATATCAGTGCCCGCGAGCTCATCGCGCATGGCGAAAACGCAGTCGTGCAGCGTCGCGCTGCCCCTGACTATATCCTCCGCGAGGGCGCGGCAGGTGGGCGCGCCGCAGGTGCCGCAGTCGAGCCCCGGCAGGCGTGCGATTATCTCGGTCATCTTCGACATCATCGCCATGGCGTCGGAGACATTGTCGGCGAGCTTGAGAACCGACGAGCCCTCGAGCGGCCGCTGCCAGCTCATAGTCTCGGGCACTTCGTCGCCCGCCAGATGATTCGCCGCAACGGGCAGATATCTTCTGAGCTGCTGGATCCGCGCCTTTGCGACATACGGATTTTCCGCAGTCAGCGAGCCGCCGACGCAGCCGCCCGAGCAGGCGTTGAGCTCGACAAAATCGAGCCTGTCAAGCTTCTCGTCCTCTATTTCTTCGAGCACTTTTATGACATTTTCAATGCCGTCCGCGGCGAGATATTTATCCTTGAGCAAGGCCGCCGACTCGCCGCCGCTCGACGCCCAGCTGACTCCCATGAGTCCCGACTTGCAGGCGTCCTCGGGCGCGCCGAGGTGGTTCATCTGCTTCAAAAGCACGGGATATATATCTTTCATCGCTATCACGGCGTCGACATTCGACTCCGGCAGACAGATAGGCTGCTTGACGGCGGTTATCTTCGCGGGGCACGGCGTGATAAAAAATATTCCGATATCCGAAGAGTCGAGTCCCGTCTTTGCCTGCGCCTCGCTGCGCGCTATCAGAGCCGCCGTCTCCATGGGTGAATTGAGCGGCAGGACATGCGGGACAAGGTGCGGAAAGCAGACCCTTATCAGCCGACAGACCGCGGGGCACGCCGAGGATATTACCGGCTTCGGAATATCGTGCTCGGCGATATATTTTCGCGTCGCGTCGCTGACGAGCTCGGCTCCTCTCGCGACCTCGAACACCTCGTCAAAGCCGAGCATCTTGAGCGCGGTTATGACATATCCGATATCATCAAGATTATTAAACTGCCCGTAGAGCGACGGTGCGGGCAGGGCGACTCTGTATTTAAACTCGATTATCCTGTTCATCGAGTCGCGGTGGGAATATTTTGCATGGTGCGGGCAGACGCGGATGCACTCGCCGCAGTCGATGCAGCGTTCCGAGATAATATGCGCCTTGCCGCTGCGCACGCGTATAGCCTGCGTGGGACATCGCTTTATGCAGTTGGTGCAGCCCATGCACTTCTCTTCATCGAGCCGCACCGAATGGAAATACGTGTTCATGTAAAAAGTCCTCCCGGCTCCCGCAGACGCGGGCGCTCAGTCAGTGAGCGGTATATACTTTGAGGCTTATCGTTGTTCCGACATCCTTTTCGGTGTCTATCTTCATCTCGTCCGTATACTTCTTTATATTGGGCAGACCCATGCCCGCGCCGAAGCCGAGGGCGCGCACCTTATCGGGCGCGGTCGAATATCCCTCCTGCATGGCGAGCTCGACATTTTCTATGCCGGGTCCGTGATCGGCGAGCACCATGGATATACACTCGGGCGATATCTCGACATCTATCTCGCCGCCGCCCGCATGAATGACCATATTTATTTCGCCCTCGTACATGGCAATCGAGACGTTTCTTATCACGGACGCATCAAAGCCGAGACCCTTGAGCACGCGCTTTGTCTCGCCGGACGCCTCGCCCGCGCGGGTAAAATCCTCCCCGTCAACGTCAAAATGGAGCTTCATGTTATCCATTAAAAGCCCTGCCCCCTCTCAGGCCTGCCTGATAGAGCTTTCCGCAGGAGGTGAACATCTCGAGCTCGGTTTTGAGCACGACGATATCCAGCTCGCGCGCAAGGTCGAGTATCGCATCGCCCGGCACCTTGCCGCGCACGAACACGATGACCTTCATATCCATCATCTCGGCAGTCCGCACGACCTGGGGATTGACAAGCCCCGTGAGCAAAACTGCCTGTTCTTTGACAAATGCGAGCACGTCGCTCATCATGTCGCTGCCGCAGGCGGTCTGCACCTCTCTGTCCAGATGATCGCCGCCGCAGAGCAGCTCCGCCGAAAGAATGTCTTTAAGCTGTAAAACGGTCATTGTATTCCACCCTCTTGAGCAAAACCCTCAACTTTTCTGAGATTCTGCTTTTATTTATGTTGATTATAACATGATAGTTGAATCATTTCAACCTTATTACATTTTACTTTTCACTTCGAGCGAAGCGAAAAACAGCCCCGCTAATAAGCGGAGCTGTCGAATACCGGGAAACCGGAGCTATTTTATTTCTTTGCCTTTGCGGCTTTCTTGGCTTTTCTCTCGTCCTTGCTGTCGAGCCAGCCGAACTTATACATTGCAAACGCGCCGAGGAGCGATGCGATGATGGTGACGAAGATAAGCGTTCCGACGCCCATTGTCGAGGCGAAGATAAGAGTGATAACGCCGACCATTATCGGGAAGATGGATATCTTCCAGTGCTTCGAGAAGTAGGTCGCGGCGAGCGCACCGAAGAGCGCGGGCAGAACCTGCTTGAAAGCGGGGGCGATGTTGGGGTTGGTGGTCAGCGCAGGGAGCACCGGACGGAACGCGAGCACGCCGACTGCAAGAATTATAGTAGTCGTGATAGCCGAGGACGCGATAGCGATAGTCGAGATGACTTCGCCCTCCTCGGAGTTTGCGCGCACGCCCGCATTCTCCATGGCGTTGAGTCCGCAGGGCAGCTTGAGGTTCGTGATGTTGCCGGTGACGAAGCTCAGATATGTTCCGCCTGCGCCGAGCATGGGAGCATAGGTGAACACTTCGGCGATGCCGGAGATCCAATAGACCGGGATAACGACCTTCATTGCATTGAAGAGCTTGCCCGCCTCGGGCCACGCATTGTAGTGCGCGCTTATCGCGATGGGCACGAGCATGAGGGCTGCAATGGCGGTTATCGAAGAAATTCTGCCCCAGATATGTATTTTTTCGCTGTAGGGCTTAGCGTTCTTTTTACTCATTTGCATTTCCCTCCTTATCAGCCTCTCCACTCAAGATAAGCGAGTCCCTCGGGGCAGAGCTTTGCTATAGCAATAGCGACGCCCATCGCGGCAAACATGCTTATCGGCAGAGCGAATGCTTCAAGCCACTTTATCTTGAACTTCTTGCACAGGAACGTGAGCAGGCTCATGAATATCATCGCCGAGACGAGCACGCACACAGACATGAATCCTGCGCCGTCACCGAACTCCGCGCCGTAGAGGGCGTTGTCGCCCGCCTTGCCTGCGCCGGCGATTGCGCGCGCGACAAACGCGGCGATGATGCCGATAAACGCGGCTGCGGAAAGAGTATCAGCGAGCTTCGAGTTCTTGTCGGCAACCTTGCCCATGGTCTTCTGCACCTTCTTCATAACGAAGATGATGAGAATGAGCGGCAGGATGCAGCCAATGGTCATGACGAACGCTATGGTCGCAAAGACCTTGGGATCGGTCACGGGGCTCGAAAGAGTCAGACCGAAGGTATCGAGCGCTGCCTCAGCGGCGACGCTCTCATAGGCGAGGTTGCCTATGACCGAGAGTCTGATCCACGGCAGGACGATGCCCAGCGAGTTTGCGAGCACGATGACCGTTGCGAGAATCGAGATGGCGGGCGCGATAGTAAACAGCGCGCTCGACACAACGGTGTTCTTCAGGGTATCAGTTGTTATTCCGAGTTTTTTGCCTTGTTTCCATGCCTTGACGAGGAAGAAAAGCGACTGCGCTATGACAAAGACGACGATAAAAAGACCGAGTCCTATCATAAAGCCGTTTTCCTTAAAATTTTCAGGGACCACAAAAACACCTCCTGTAATTTTTCAGCGTATTAACTCACTAAGAATGATATCATATTCGGGCGGTGCCCGTCAAGAAAAGTCGAAGATATATTGCAAAAAATGTGTAATAATGCAAAAAGAGATAAAATTCACTGTCCGATAAATTACCTTGTGTTCGCGACGGGATATGTTAATATATAACTATAGCAATCAAACTGCGAGGTGAAACGAAATGTCATTACCCGGATACGACCCGCTCGACTTTGAGAATGACGAAATTGACGAATCAAAGCTCGAGCCCGCGACCGATGAAGAAATATGCGAGGCTATTGAGCAGGTGCTCGATGAAATGGACGAAGAACTCAAAGAAGCTTTCAGCGACGAGACGCTCGAGCGCGAATACGGCGATTTCATGAGAGAATTCGCAAAAGCCGAAACGATCGAAGAAAGAACTAAAGTCATGGAGAAGTACGGAATGTACCATGGCGATTATATTGATTAGCATTCCGGCTCGGAGGTATTCTGATGAAATACAAAGATAACGACAAGAAAGGCGACAGCTTTTTGGACAGGATGATCGACGACCTCATCTGGGGTGCTCCGTTAGGCGGCGGTGTCGGGATAAACTTGAAAACCGGCAATATCATCCCCTATCCCTCTTTTTACGAAGATAATCATCACGATTGGGATAATGACGAGTTCGGCTTCGATGACCTTGCCGACTTTGCTGATGATGAAGACGACGATGACGGCGACCGCACGCTGAGTTTTTCGCTCACCTTCGATTCAAACAAAACCGCGCCGGACTTCAGTCCCCGCGACGGCAAAACAATTGAAGAGCGGTACTACGACCCGCAGCGCAATGTCTACTGCGTCGGCAGAGCCATACGCGACAACTTCAAAGAAATTGCCGAGAGCTTTTCGGCGGAAGAAATGCTTGAACTTTCTCAAAGCATGTCTGTAATCTTTTCGAGCAACCAGAAGCTTGCACTCGACGCGGCCGCGTGGGCGGTAAAGAATTTTCCGAAGTCGCTTGAAGGTGCCACCTGCGAGGGCTACTGCCGCGGACTGCCCGCGGATTGGTTCTTATCCAGCTTTACATACACCGACCACGGCGAGGATCGCAGTTTCGTCTATAATTATCTGGACAGCCACCCGGAGCTCACGCAGGCAGTCGTCGGACGCCAGACATTTTCAAGTCCGGGCTGGCCGATAGATCAGTATCTGCCTCACCTCGCCGAGGAGGGCAACGCCGAAAAATTCATCGAGATATATAAGCTGTATTTCAGCAACCCGCATCTGGATCCCGTCGACTGCAGCAAATTTAAAGTCCTCGACAATCTGCTGTCTTTAAATCTCCGACACCGCGGCAATCATCTCAGCCACAAAATATATTCTTTTCTGAAATCCGAGATAGAGTCGATGCCGGAAAAGCTCAAAGTCGACTATCTTCTCGGGCTGCTCAACTACGAAAGCTACGGCGAGCCGCTCTTTGACAAGCCGCCGATATTGGGCAAAGAAAATTATTTTGTCCAGATAGAGCAGGCAAGAAAGCGTATAAAAGAAATAGATGAAGAGAAAGACAGAGTGTACGACCGGATAAACGAGCTCGAGGAAGAATGCAGCGCACAGGAAGAGCTGCTCAAAGAAATCGAGCGGCAGTATGCCGGCGAAGATGATATTTGAAAAATCGACCCCGCTCCGATATTGGTGCGGGGTCGAGGCTTAATAAAATAAAGCTACAACAAATTAAGAATCAATCTCACTATCTTTATCCATCTTGTCAAGCCACAGGCAGACTTCCTGCAAAACTCGGAAATGATCAGGTGCATATTTTATGTACTGTACCCCTCCATCCAGCTGAATTGCCAGTTGAACCGGACTTTCCTGATTTTCATATACTTTTCTGCTCATTATTTGATTGTAAAGCGTAGTTATATCTTTCGTGCAGACACTATATTTTACAGCACAATTGGGGCACAAGCAAACAGAATTCCATCCCAGTGGAATTGACTTTATCAAGCTTCCAAGATACATCTTGAGTATTGATGATATTTTTGGCTTCAAAGTACGGGGTCTTATCATATTTGATGATCCTCGCGCCACACATTTGACATTTTCCGTTATACCATCTCATGAGAACCGCTCTTTCCTCTTTAGATGAAGTGTCGATTTTCCTAAAATATTTTACTATCCGCCCTGGCATTTTTTCATTGTTTAATATTGTTTTTTCAATATCTTTTAATGTGGAGCTGGTGCTGCGAACAATAAAAGCCTCATCTGTGAGTTTGGTACTGCCGTCTTTTTCGATTCGTGTTTGCTTCGCAAGCATTTTTTCAAGGGACAGACTCTGTGCTCCATTTTCCCTTGCATTACTCTCGTGGCGTTGCTCCAAAAACCGTCTTACAGGCTCCTCATCTTCCTCCAGTATATCTATACATTTTTTTCCTAACCCAGCCCTTTTAGCTTTAGCGTTGATTTCTGTCAACATCGCCTGACATTCTTCATCAATAGATTCTGCACTTCCGAAGCCTAACGCCTTTAAAAGTTTATTTCTATCATCATATTTAAAGTTCTTGTTTATCTTATCAATATCTCCGGGCTTAAACAATCTTCCATTGATATCCGGAACCCAGTCATTCCTTTTGAGATAGTATATGAGAGACGATTCGCAGTGTTTAGGTGTCGCCGATCCATTCGGAGAATATACTGCTTCTGCATAGTTTATATACGAATAGCCTTTTTCAAGCAAAATATCCCATATCATTTTGCTAATCCGCAAATCCTTTAACGACAGAAGATATTCCAGTCTCCATATAGTATAATCTTCATCTTTTCCATAGCCAGTGAACCTGCTTTCTGATGATAACTTTTCCCTATAGAGGGGATTTTCGTAAGCAGATTGTTCCTCAATCGTTATATTTCTTTTCACTCCACAATATTTTGCAAAGTTCAAGACACAACGCAATTCTTTTTCTGAATACTTTTCTTTATAGCCATCCCATAAGCAATAAACATCATCCATCAGTTCTGCCATTATGTCTCCGGTTTCATTGCCGTATGACGAACCGAGAAAGATTTTATCTGCCGGTAAGAGCGGGAACAGCTCTTCTTTATTGCAAAAGAAAAGCTCATAATCTTTGATACCTTCAATATCTCTTCCGCCTTTTGCAACTGTAAGCAAATCTTTAAAATACTTTTCTGTATAATAATCAGCCTCACTGCTCTCTATGTTCCTTATTCTCTTAAGCGCAGCTTCCGCTTTTGCTTCAAAGTCGTACTCGCGCACTCCAAGTTCTTCAGCAAAAAAGTTTTTAATTTTCTCTTCTTCCTGCGTGCGCGTTTTGTTGTTCTTTCCTATAAAACAATCTTTTACAAACGGTCCGTCTTCTTTTGACGATACTCCATTAAATATAAAGACCTTCCCAGGATATTGCATTTCATTGTTCATATCACGGATCATTTTGCATCCGCGCATTCTGGATTCATATCCGTCATAATCTTTCCTGTCAGTCCATGAGCTTTTGTTATATAAATCCTCACATACAAGATAAAAGCTTTTTAGTTTTTTGTCTGATTGATGGGCAAGATATATTTCAAACGGATCGTTCTCTTCTTTCGATTCATAAACAGACCTAAATAAATCAAAGAAATCCCTTGTTTCAAAGTGTTCAATATTTAAACTCTCTATAAACTGATCGGCCAAGCCGTTTTTCTGTGAAGCATTTCTTATCCACTTTTTAGTCTTTCCTGTCAATATTTCCAGTGATTCTTCGTCAAAAAGATTTGAAATTGCATTTGACCCTATCAACGCACTTTCTGCGTTTGCATAACCGACGCTTTTTGTCGGAATAAGCTCCTCTTCATTAAACAGTTCAAAAATTCGCTCCCGTATAGGCAAATATGGCGCTCGGATATCATCCTTTGAGTTTGGCAGAACTGCTAAAAAGTTCATATTGAGGAGTCCCATTGTCTTTATCTCTTTTATAGAATCAGCTGCAAGTTCTGCTATCTTTCGAATAAGAATATCATTTTCTCTGCATGCTATTATGCTGTCTCGTGCAACTGTAGAGGCAAACGGGGCATTAACATTAAAGCGTAATCCAGAGTATTCTTTTTCCGCCGGGAAATATATAAAAGTCGTGTGTCCGCCTTCCAATGGAACTATTTGATAGTTTGTTTTTTGTAATTTGTCCGAAACCAGTGAATATGCCACGCCAATATTCATTTTCTTTATGGCTTCGTTTTCATCTTTTATTTCAACAGCTTGCAAAAACCTGAGCCACTGTGAAATCTCTTCTTGCGAATGAGGCTTCTTGTTTTTGATTGTCACTAAAGGATTTTTATTACTTTCCAGTTTTATATATCCGTAATCCGCATTTGGTAAAAGATACTCCACTGTCTTGATGTTCTTCAAAAACAGAATTGCCGTATCGTTTAAACTTTCAAGTTCTTTCATTATTTCCGAAGATGCTTCAGATGCCGACTTATTTGCTTTATTGAAGGGCAAAATGAACTTTGTCCATTCGATACCGTCCGGGTCAACAGTCCTCATATTTTTAACTTTAGTGTGGACATACACATCTTCAATTTTAAAATGATAGTCTCCGGAGTGTATTTCCGGTGTATCAGTATACGCAAAAACCGCTTTGAAACCTATTCCAAACTTTCCGATAGCAGTTACATCATTTCTCTTTTCTGCGTTATTTCCGATATTTGTAATCGCATCAACATCCGCAAGATTAAATGACCTTTTAGTTCCGTTGTGTTCAAATTCTATGGCATTTTCAGACAGTGTAAATCTTGCCACAGTTGCAAGCATATCCTCTGCATTCTGAAGCAGTTCATATATGAAATGAGCTGTGTCCGGATACAATTTGTATAATAATTTATTGACTCCCTCAAAATTATTTTCTTCGTGCGCTTTTTTAAGCCGCATTCTCGCTTCCCTGAGTTCCTCAAATGTTTCAAAAGCCATAACAAAACACCTCACGATACACAAATTCCAAAAGTCAATTTCAGTATAGCAAATGCATTTGCTTAAATCAATAAATCTCCTGCGAAAATTCATCTTTTTTCGACTAAGTCCAAAATATCGGACTGTGCAATTGAGAAATTCAATCAACTTCAACTTTTCATTTATCCGCATAATCTCCCTCAAGCGGCAAACAATACAGATACGCAACAAAAGCAAGGGAGTTAATATAATGAAAGCAACAGGAATAGTCAGAAGAATCGACGATCTCGGCAGGGTCGTTATCCCCAAGGAGATCCGCCGCACGATGCGCATCCGCGAGGGCGACCCGCTTGAAATATACACGGACGCGGACGGCGAAGTTATTTTCAAAAAATATTCGCAGGTCGGCGAGCTGTCGTCGCTGACGGCGCAGTATGCCGAAGTGCTGCACAAGAACACGGGGCTTCCGGTCGTGATAACCGACCGCGACAGGGTCATTTCCTGCGCGGGCGTGCCGAAGAAAGAGACCGTCGAGCGCAGGATAACGCAGGCGCTCGAAAACATCATGGAGAACCGCAGTCCGTTTATCTGCGAGGAGGGCGGCGAGCGGTTTCATCCGATAGAGGGCGTTGAGCGCGACGCGGCGGCGGCGTTTCCGATAATCGGCGCGGGCGATGTGTCCGGCGCGGTGGTTCTGCTCACGGCGGACGAGGTGTCCGTGCCGACGCAGACGGAGATAAAGCTCGTTCAGGTCGCGGCGTCGTTCCTCGGCAAACAGATGGAGGAATAACCTTTATTTTCCTCTTGACAAGCGCCGCTATGCGCTATAAAATAATCGGGTATCCGATTGACGGGTTTGGGAGAGAGCCGGATTTCCGGCCACCGAAGGGGCGAAACTCTCAGGTAAAAGAACCGAGCCGGGACGGTCCTCTGGAAAGGCATTTGCACCGACGAAGCAATCCGCGAAGCGGAGAATCTTTCAGGTAAAAAGACAGAGTACACCATTTTTATTTTGGTGTACTCTTTTTGTTTTCGGAGGGGTTTATGGACATTCTCATTTTTGCTTTTGAAATCATCGGCACCGTTGCGTTTTCGGTTTCGGGCGCGATGACGGGGCTGAAGAAAAACATGGATATTTTCGGCGTCATGATTCTGGGCGTCGTGACGGCGATCGGCGGCGGGGTCACGCGCGATCTTATCCTCGGCATAACGCCGCCCGGCACATTCGGTCACCCGGTATATGCGATAGTCGCGACGGTCACGGCGATAATAACTTTTCTGCCGGCGGTCCGCAGACTGCTCACGAGCAACCAGCATGTCCATGACTTTGTTCTGCTGATTCTCGACTCGCTCGGACTCGGCGTGTTCACGGTTGTCGGAATACAGACCGCTTACAGCGTCTCGACCGGGCGCGGCGCGTTTCTCATAGTATTCGTCGGAGTCATAACCGGAGTCGGCGGCGGAGTGCTGCGCGACGTTCTCGCCGGGGAGAAGCCGTACATATTCGTAAAACACATCTACGCCTGCGCGTCGATAGCCGGCGCTGTCGCCTGCATTATCATTTGGCGGTTCAACAGCACCGCGGCGGTCATTGCGGGCGCGGCGATAATATTTGTTATCCGTCTGCTCGCCGCCCATTTCAGATGGAGCCTGCCCAAGGCGGACAGATTCGGTCCCGTTTTGCCGCAGGAGCTGAGCGAAAACGACGAGAACACGCAGGAGATATGATTTTTCGGAGTGTTTAACATATATTATGTATAGAAAGCCTGCCCGCGGGTTGTCCGTTGGGTGGGCTTTGATTTTTGTAATATGGGGTTTAAAGCAGAGGTGCAGGGGCAAATTGGGATTTGCAGGTGTAAATACCGGCTATGAACGGCTTATAAATCAGCACAATCGTGTATGGGAGGATATCATTCACCCGCGAAATTATCATAATTTTATTGGCGTGCATTTGTAGGGTGCGGCGACTCGACGCACCGCCACCATGCAAGCGGTACGATATAAAATTATAAAATTCGCACTCTACCTTCGCGTCCCACCATAATCGAATATTCTATACTTCCCGCGTTTCGGCAT
>DKDF01000064.1:26090-26273 GCA_002451755.1 Ruminococcaceae bacterium UBA6855 | reverse complement strand
CAAAGAAAAGTAGGTCAGCCGAAGATTTCGAGGATTTTGAAGCGGAGCTTGTATTTTACCTTGTCGTTGCCTGTGAGAAGCTCGATCTGATCGGAGGAAAAGCCTGTTTTTATGAGCGCGGCGTCGACGGTTGCCGTGCCTTTGGAAAGCTGGGGATAAAGCACGCACCACCAGTTGTGCCCC
>DKDF01000064.1:25722-26000 GCA_002451755.1 Ruminococcaceae bacterium UBA6855 | reverse complement strand
GATTTTCCGCGTTTTTGCTCGGATAATATTCGCTTGAAAGTACGACCTCTGTTTTTGCGTCCGAGCCGAGGCTTGCAAGCACGTCATCGGCAAATTTTCTTATTTCGTCAACATTCTCGCCGATAATGCGGGCGGCTTCGCCTGCGGTTTCCGCATTTTCGGAAAGGCGGGAGATGTAACCTGTAATTTCGTCCCGCAGGGACAGCTTTATCAGCTGATCGGCTGCGTCATCCGATTCGGCAATGATATGCAGACGGACGGTGTCATTATAAATATTG
>DKDF01000064.1:0-25695 GCA_002451755.1 Ruminococcaceae bacterium UBA6855 | reverse complement strand
TTCAAGAGGGATAAAAGAGCATATCATGCATACGCAGAGGACGAGGGATGTAAATATGGCGATGAATTTCATTTGATTTTCTCCTTTGGATTATGTAATTTGTTTTTTATATTCTTGCCGACGTTTTTTCGCTTTATTCATTTACAAAAAAATCCCCGAAGGAAATCTTCGGGGATCTTTTTATTAAAGGTAGAGATAGGTTATATCTTACTTTGTTTTGATCGAATTCTCGTAAGACTCGATCATCTTCTTAACCATCTGACCGCCAACGGAACCGGCCTGTTTAGCTGTGAGGTCACCGTTGTAGCCCTGCTTAAGATTTACGCCAACTTCGCCTGCAGCTTCCATCTTGAATCTGCTGAGAGCTTCCTTAGCTTCGGGAACGAGAGATTTATTGCTTGCCATCTTTAATGTTCTCCTGATAATATTAGTTGTTTTTCGGCATTTTCATATTGCGCGTCCGAAGACATCGCCCTTTGAAACGCCTCTTTTCGGACGCTGCAATCACTTGCTTTGTCCGCTATTATTATTTTCTGCTTATGTGTTTTTATAAGTGGGAATTTTTGACGATTGAAAACAATGCGTTTGCAAAGCTGTGCCCCGCCTTTGCAGTCGCAAAGGCAGGGCTTCATTATTTTATTATTTTATAAGTCCGCTTTCCCGGAGAAGAAGCTCGACATCCGTTCCTTTGACCTTTTTCATAACGACTTTGAGCAATTCCTTTTCGCCGAAGCTGAGCTTTACGTCTGTTATCGGCTTTTTGTCTATTGCGTAATAGCAGGCGCGGAGAAGCTCGCGGACGTCATATTTGCTGCCCCATACCTCCGGCACGCCACGATCGACGTCGAGAAGGGTATAAACCGCTTCCATGCCCGTGCGGATTGAATATTCCGTTGTGAAGATGGTGTCGCGGGGAGTTTTCGCAAACTGACCGAGGAACGCAAAGTTGACGGCGCCGTCCGGAACAACCTTCGGTCTGTCAGATTCCTTTCTCGGCTGGAAGAACGCATTTATATAAGGCATATAGCAGGTTGTTGTGTTGCAGGCATTCTTTGCAAGCTCTTCGATTCTGTCATCCGGTACGCCGATGTGATAGAGCCATTCGCGGCAGACTTCCTCGCCCGTGCAATCTCTCATAGCCTTCTTTACATAGTTGCCTTCCTTGTTTGTGTTGAGAGAATAAAGCCATACGAGCACAGTGTTTCTGTCCTGCGCGCGGAACTGCGGCTGACGGTTTATCGTCCAGGAGAGATACCAGTTGTCTGTGCTGTCCTTTACGGTGACAATGCCGCCCGTTGTGACCTTTCCTTCGCGCGGGTCACGCTTGCAGACGTTCATTATGTGACGGATTACTTCCTCGTCCGACGTCTGAACGGTTGCGCTCATCCAGTTTGTTGCGTCTGTGTCGCTGCAGAATGCGTCGGGATTGCCGAACTCGCCGTGCTGTGCCTGAGCGGCGATCGCCTTCCACATATCCCATGACTCGCCCTTGCCGTTTTTGATTCCGGAAAGATCGGGAGCGTGAGTCTGATCGCCGTAGCAGGAGGTGTCTGTGCAACAGCCGTTTGTGATGAATACGAGGTCATCCTCTATGAGGTCGATCGTCTGTCTTTCGCCGTCTTTTTCATAAACGATCTGCTTTGCGACTTTCTTTTCGCCCTCGGTTTCGATTATAACGTTTTTGACGTCAATACCGTATTCAATCTTCACGCCGTGACTCTCAAGATATTTCACAAGCGGAAGAATCATGCTTTCGTACTGATTGTACTTTGTAAAGCGGAGTGCGCTGAAATCGGGAAGTCCGTCGATATGATGAACGTATCTGCAAAGATAACGCTTCATTTCGAGCGCGCTTGACCAACGCTGGAAAGCGAACATCGTCTGCCAATAGAGCCAGAAGTTCGTCTGCCAGAACGATTCGGGAAGCACCTCGGAAATCTTCTTGTCTTCAAGATCCTTTTCGGGCGTGATGAAGAGCTTTGAAAGTGCCATTGCGGATTCCTTGTCAAGGGCGAATTTTTTGTCTGTGTGAGCGTCCTCGCCGCGGTTTACCGTCGCGCGGCAAAGGGAATAGTTCGGGTCGTGCTTGTTGAGCCAATAATACTCGTCAAGCACCGAGACGCCCGGCGTTTCGAGGGAAGGCACATCGCGGAACGTATCCCACATGACTTCAAAATGGTTGTCCATTTCTCTGCCGCCGCGCATGAAGAATCCCTTTGTTATATCCTTGCGACCGTCGCAGCTGCCGCCCGCAAGATCGAGCTTTTCAAGAAGATGAATGTGTTCGCCCTTGACCTGACCGTCACGGACGAGATAGAACGCCGCGGAAAGTCCGGCAAGACCGGTGCCGATTATATAAGCCGATTTTTTATCGGCGTCCTTCGGCTTTTCGGGGCGCGCGAATGATTCATAAGTTCCTGCTGAATAATACATGATTTTAACCTCCTCGGTGGTTTGTTTTTTTATTTTGTGACTTTATTATACCCGCTCCGCGAGGTTTTACAATAGACAGAAAAACTCCCCTGACAGAATTTCAATCAGGGGAGGATGAAGTGTATAAAATTTTATCAGACTGTCCCAAATGATAAAAATCAGACCTTGAACCGTCCGAGTGCGGATGAGATTGACCCTTTTATAAGAGTTGCCAGCTTTTCGACTATAACCTCCGGCTCGCCTCGCATATCGTTTTTTATCCAGTCCAGCATTATGCCGATGAAAACATATGAATATACCTGCGCGATAAAGTCCTTGTCCTCATCGCGGACGGTCATATGGGCGGACTCTTCGTTTATAACGCCGCGCACGAGCGAGTCGACAAGCGGCGAAAGAAATTTTTCAACCTGCTCCTGATGAACGCAACGGTAAACATTCATTATAAACGGTTTGTTTTTGCGCACGGCGTCAAATATCTGCAAAAGTCCCTGCTGCCATGTGTCATATGTTTTCTTTTCTTCAAGCGCCTTGCGTGCGTCCTCCATGCATGACCATTCGACAAGGTCATATATGTCCTTGAAATGATAATAAAACGTCATGCGGTTTATCCCGCAATCCTCGGCGATATCGTTTATCGTTATTTTTGTCAGCGGTTTTTTGAGAAGGAGATTTTTGAGCGACTGTTCGAGCGCGCGCTTTGTTATCTGCGACATATTTTCCACCTCCGTTTGCGGTATATATGAATTGTATCATATGTGACGGAAAAAATCAACAGTGGCATGAAGGACTGTTTTTCCGAAGTAAATGCGGTGATTATACTTTATAAGATCGGGGCAAAGCAGAAAACGCCGAGCACCGCGGCACCGGCAAAAAGAACGACAAGAATCGCAGTGCGTATTCTTACATTCGGCATGACGAAGTCATAAGCGTTTTCAATGCTTCTGTTCCAAGGCCAAAGCAGGTTTCCGGCGACAATTGCAATCGATATGGGCAGGATATTGTTTATCGCGATATAGGCGAGCGCATAGAGAATCGTCATGAAACCGTTCCAAGCCCACAGCGAAAACCAAACACCGCTCAAAGCCAGATATGTAATTTCCAAAGTGGTCACGTGGACAAAATAAGGTCTACGGTGAAAAATGAGAATCGGGGGAACGGGGTCTATAACGGTGAGCGCAAGAAAGAAGATAAGTCCGGCGAGTGCAACATGGATGTTGAATGTCAGATTTGAAAGATGATGAAATTCTTTTATGGACGCCCTTTCTGCAAAGAAGGCTATAAATGCAGCAAAGAGAGCAACAAAATAAGCAGGAAAACGGAGGAAACATGATTTTGAACTGAGCATGCTGTCTTTCAGATAATACAATTTGTCTTCGGGCTTTGCATTTTCTTTTTCAGGAGCAACATTTTCATCGTAATATTTTGAGCGCTTTTTTTCAATTGCCGAAAAACGCACCCTGTTACGTTGCTTTTTTGCATATTTTCTGAGACGGGCTTTTAAGCCGCTGTTTCCTATTCGCATAAGCCTTGTGTAATTTACGCTTTCTTCGATAGGCTCGCCCAGCTTTGATAAATTCGCCTCCCTTGAAACCTTAAATTCAATCATAAGACGGTAAAGGTATGCTTCTGCGTTGTCCGGATCGATGTTGATTGCTTTTTCGCAACATTCGTCTGCAAGATCCCATTGCTCCAAGTCAATATTTCTCAATGCTTCTTCGAGCAGTTCGGAAATGCTTTTTCCAGTTTGGGCGGGTGTGGGCTTGGACGGTTCGGGAACATGATGTGTTTCAACTTCCGGTGATTTAGGAGCGGTTGTTGCATAACACTGCTCAAAAATCGAAGATTCAAATAGCTTTTTATAGAATGATTCCATTGAGCTGTGGCGATTCATGAACATTTTCTGACGGCGCTGCATGCACATTCTTACGCCGGATTCGATCTTGCCTTCAATATCTTCGTCAATGTAAATATACAGGCAGTCAACAATGCATTTTTTGGGATTTGCTTTGGCTGTTGCAATCTCATCTTTGCAGAATTCCGAATTCATTGAATTTTCTGAGACAAAGCAGACAAAGACAGTGCAGTTTTCAACATGGTCTGCAATGCTGTTCTGCCATTCGGTTCCTGCTTCGAGACCGCTGTCAAACCATACGCGCAGACCGCGCTCGCTCATGGCTTCAACTATCGGAAAAACCACGTCGGAGTCTTTGTGAGAATAGCTTATAAAAACATAAGGCCCCGAATCATCGCAGATGTTTGAGGAATTTTCAAGATTCATATTGTTCACCTCGGATGAAAAATTATTGATTTGATTATATCATTATTTTCCTTATAATTCAATAATTCGTCAAAAAATCTTTTATTTTATTATAAACATATTTAAGGATTAAAAATCTCATTGACAAACCGCGCGGGATGTGCTATAAATATCATACGATATATATCAATCGAAACGGCAGGCGAAAAAACAAGTGAACAAGGTAACTGTCGGCGGAAAGCCGAAAAAATCAAGATACAATACGGCGAGAAAATGGCTGATTTTCTGGACGCTGTTTATATGTATAGGCGCTGTCGTCGGAGCGGCTGCAATGCTCTTCGACCCGACCGGAAAAACCGCCGGCATGGACGCTATGCTCCCGTATTTTCAAAAGCTCCCCTTTGCCGATGTCCTTTTCCGCGACTTTACGTTCTCCGGAATTGCGCTTTTAATAGTCAACGGGCTGACAAACCTTACGGCGGCGACGCTGCTGATAATGAGAAAAAAAGCGGGCGCCACGCTCGGGATGACCTTCGGCATAACTCTTATGCTCTGGATCTGTATTCAGTTTTATATGTTCCCGTTCAATTTTATGTCAACCTCGTATTTTATCTTTGGCTTCCTGCAGGCGGCAACGGGTTATGCCGCAGTCGTATTCTATAAGCAGGAGCACTTTGAAATAAACGAAGAAAATTATAAAAATATCGGCTCCGACCCGTCGCGCCTCGTCGTGTTCTTCTCCCGCATGGGCTATGTCAGAAAAAAGGCGCTTGAAGAAGCCGACCGCACGGGAGCCGCGGTCTATGAGATAAAATCGACCGAGATGACCGAGGGAACTCTCGGCTTCTGGTGGTGCGGCAGATTCGGAATGCACCGCTGGTAGATGCCGATAAAGCCCGTTGATGTTGACCTCTCGGCGTTTGACCATGTGACCGTCTGCTCGCCGATATGGGTGTTTAACCTTGCCGCCCCTGTCAGGGCGTTCTGCCATGCGGCAAGCGGAAAAATAAAAGAAGTCGATTACATATTGGTTCACCACACCAACGGAAGATACGAAAGCGCTGCCGATGAGATGGACGGCTTGCTTGGCATAAAGAGAACAGGCTTGCGCAGCTTCTCATGCAAGACCGGCAAATATAGGGAGATAAAATGAAAACGCAAAAATTCATGCTCGGCGATATCCCGGCTATACTTTGGGGCGAGGATTCAAATAGAGTCTATGTCCATGTCCACGGCAAGATGAGCCGCAAGGAATATGCCGAAAACTTTGCCGCAATAGCCGAAACAAATGGATATCAGACGCTGAGCTTTGACCTGCCCGAACACGGCGAGCGCACTGACTCGAAGAGATGCGATGTATGGGACGGCGTAGCCGATCTCAAGACCATATCTGACTATGCATTCGCGAATTGGGAGCGGGTCAGCCTCTATGCGTGCAGTATCGGCGCATATTTTTCGCTCAACGCCTATAACGCAATGCCGTTTGAAAAGGCGTTGTTTCAGTCGCCGATAGTCGATATGGAGCGGCTCGCTAAAAATATGATGCTTCGGTCGGGCGTTACGGAATCCGAGCTCGAAAGCAAAAAGGAGATTCCATCGCCCGTTGATACTCTGCGCTGGGACTACTATCAATATATAATCTCACATCCGATAATACAGTGGAGCATCCCGACCGCCATACTCTACGGCGGAAAAGACAATCTCCAGCCCGAAGAATCCGTCCGTGCCTTTGCGGAGAAGTTCGGCTGTTCGCTGACAGTTTCCGAAAACAGCGAGCATCCGTTCATGGCTCGGTCCGATGCCCCGATAGTTGAAAACTGGCTTTGCCGGAATATATAAATAAAATAAAAGGAAAAGAGGAAAACAAAATGCAAAATTTAATGAAAGTTCAAAAAGCCTGCCATGTGTTCAAGGTGCTCGTCACGATTGCTATGGTGGTTTGTTTTATCACCGCTGCCGCCATGATATCGAGTTTTGTTTCACTGTATGCGTTCGACAGCAGTGTCCTGTCCCAGATTATAACCGAAGAGCTGACGGATTTCTCAAGAGAGGAGACGCTTGCGGGCCTTCTTTCAATGTTCTTTGAAGCTTTGATTGATGCGATCCTTCTTGTCATAGCCCGCAGCTATCTGGTTTTTGAACTCAGCGAGAAAACTCCGTTTACCGCCAAGGGCGCCGATAAAATGAGAAATCTCGGGATAATCTGCATCGTTATGCCCGTAGTTGCGTCCATACTTTTCGCCGTGGTTTATACATATTACGGATTCGAAACATCTTCATATGAGACTGAAAACACGGGCATAATTATCGGCATTGTGTTGATAGTCCTGTCGTTCGTCCTGCGTTACGGCGCGGATCTCGAGCAGTATGTCAGAAGCATAAGCGCTCCCGCGGCACCTCAGCCCGCCGCTCCCAAGCACGCAGAGCCTAAACCCGAAGAACAGGAGCCGAATACATGGAATGCGGAATAAGAGAGCGGAGCAGACAGCATAGTTCAAGCCCCAATATGCTCGATAATCTCCGCAATGCTCAGAATTTATAAATTTGGAGGTAATATAATGTCTAAAGCTAAAAACGAAAGATTCGAAAATATCTATTCGCAGGGCGGATTGTCAACGATGGAAATCTGGGTCGATAAAGAGACCGGAGTGAATTATCTGTTCCGTGCCGACGGCTATGCAGGCGGCATGACGCCTCTGCTTGACAGAGACGGAAAGCCTGTGATTTCTCCGATTGAGAGATGATTTGATGCTGGGAGAAAAATATGGCTTTCGATTATAAAAAAGAATACAAGGAATTCTATATGCCCAAGAACAAGCCGGAACTTGTAAATGTCCCCGAATTCAATTATATCGCTGTGAGAGGAAAAGGCGACCCGAACGAAGAGGGCGGAGCTTATAAGAAAGCAATCGGTGTTTTATATGCCGTGGCATACACTCTGAAAATGAGTTATAAAACAGATCATAAAATTGACGGCTTTTTCGAATATGTCGTTCCGCCGCTGGAGGGCTTTTGGTGGCAGGATAACAGAGACAATATTGATTATAGCGATAAGTCTTCTTTCAACTGGATATCCGTTATCAGGCTTCCTGACTTTGTGTCGAAAAGCGACTTCGATTGGGCAGTAAAAACCGCATCCAAAAAGAAAAATCTTGATTGCTCCTCCGCAGAATTTTTGACCTTCAAAGAGGGACTCTGCGTTCAGATAATGCACTGCGGTTCGTATGACGATGAGCCTGCGACCGTTGCAATAATGGATGCTTATCTGGAACAAAACGGATACGAAAACGACATGAGCGAAAACAGACTGCACCATGAGATATATCTCTCCGATGCAAGAAAAACCGCTCCCGAAAAGTTGAAAACCGTAATCAGGCATCCTATAAAAAATCGGAATGAAATATAGACAACTGAAACTAAGCGAGGAAGAAAAAATGAACAACTATATCATACGACCAGAGCGGCGCGAAGATTGGCGCGAGGTCGAAAATCTTACAAGAGAGGCGTTCTGGAATGTTTACAGACCCGGATGCCTGGAACACTATGTTCTCCATAATCTGCGCGCGGAGGATTGCTTCATCCCGGAGCTTTCCTGCTGCATTGAAGAGAACGGGAAGATAGTGGCGCATATCGCTTATGCCAAAGCCGAAGTAACAGGCGACGACGGAATCGTCCGCGATGTCGCTATATTCGGTCCCGTCAGCGTCCTGCCGGAAATGCAGAAGAGGGGATACGGCTCGGCTCTTATAAATCATACGCTCGGACTTGCAAAGAATATGGGAATACCGCTCATTCTCATTACCGGCAATCAGGATTATTACAAGCGCTTCGGCTTCGTTTCCGCAAGCCGCCACGGGATATTCTATTCAGGCATGGACAGAGGCGACGAAGCGCCGTTCTTTATGGTGAAGATACTCGACGAAGCAAAGTCAAAGGATATCAAGGGCGTATATTCAGATCCGCCCGTATATATGGCGGATGAAAATGATGCGGACGAGTTCGACAAGGCTTTCCCGTATAAAGAAAAGCTCAAGCTCCCCGGACAGCTGTTCTGAGAGTGATATTTCAAATAAACTATCCGTTCATAAAAGAACACGGTACGGAAATCCGCACCGTGTTTTTTTATATCTTCGTCGAAACTTTTATGTAAATAAATCTGACTGTCACGAACGCCGTGTATCCGATTATCGCAGCTGCCGCCACATCGGTCAGATAGTGAGCCCCGGCGGCAAGCCTCGTGTAGCCCATTGCCGCCGTGTAAGCCGCGCTGACGCAGAGCGCGGGGACGGCAATTTTTTTGAGCTTTTCAAAGCTTCTGCACAAAAGCGAGCTCAAAAACAGCGTGCATGAATATGTCGTGTGACCGCTCGGAAAAGAGTCCGCGCGGCTGTATATCCCCATGGCGTCGCCCTTTTTGTACCACGGCGTGAATGCCGAGAAGTCGGTGTTGTTTATCATCTCGCGCGTGAGCGGGGAGTATTTGCCCTCGCTGAGTCCGTCGCTGTTTTTGAATCCGTTCGACCACGCTATCATCTCTCGAAACCGAACTCGCTGAGTCAGCGTTTTGCATTCTTCAACACCCTTGCATATCGCGCCGAACAGAACCCCGGCGAACGCGAGCAGCTCAAGCTTTTCCAGTGTCTTTTTGTCTATCCTTGACGCTATTATTATTGATATCGCCGCCGCGGCGAAGCTTATCGCGAAATATATCGGCTGGCTCCATTTGCCGTGTCCCGTGTTTATAAGAATGTTTTTTATAACATTCTCTATCAGCTTTTTCCAGCCGACCGCGCAGAGCACGAAAATTCCGGTTGAGGTGAGCGCTTTGAAGATTATATTGATTATTTTGTATGCCTTTGATTCGCAGTTTGATATCGGCTTTATCTTTTGGAATATCCCGCCGAGCAACGCGAGCGTGCCGTTCAGGTCGCGCCTGCACGCAAATATAATCGCGAGAGCGGGACCCCACATGCCCCAGTAGACAAACTGCCCGTATGATTCGGCGAGCCGTGAAAAGGTCTGACCTGGCGCAAAGAGCGCTTTGCCTGCCTCCAAGTCGCAGAATGTGCCGAAGACCATAAGAGCCGCCGCGATAATATAAAATATCGCGGAAAATATAACAAATCCTCTGTCTCGCTTCCTGTCCATGACGCGCCGCCTTTCGCTTGCTTTTTAGCCGAGTATATCATAATTTGAGCAGACGGTTCAACAAATATCTCGATTTTTATTTTGCCCACTGTTGACTTCCGATAACAAACGTATTAAAATCCCATTTGGGATTCTGACTTTGGGAGATGTTATTGTGGATGAACAGATGCAAAGCCTGCTTGTTCGGGCGAACCGCTCGTTTGTGAGATACCGCGGCGCATACGCAAAGTGGTCGGCAATGCGCGGGATAGGCTACAATGAAATGCTCGTGCTATATACAATACACGAGTCGGGCTTCTGCACGCAAAAACAGATCTGCGACAGCTTCATGCTCCCGCGCCAGACGATACACAATGTTATATCCGCCATGCGAAAGGCGGGCACGATATGCGTCAGCGCCGAGCACAGCGTCGGTCACGAAAAAGCGTTTGTGCTGACCCCCGAGGGTGAAAAATACGCCGCTCCGCTCATGGATGATATCACTTCGATAGAGGAGAGGGCAATAGATACCCTCGGACTCGAAAATTTTGAAAAGCTCGCTTATCTTACGGAATGTTATGAGAGCGCGCTCAACTCGGCAATGGAAGAGAGAAAATAATTTTATGGCGATAAAAACTGAGAATCAGGACTTTTTCGGAACAGAAAAGATAGGAAAAATACTTTTGAAAATAGCGCCGCCCGTGATGCTCTCTCAGCTCGTTCAGGCGCTCTATAATATAGTTGACAGCTTCTTTGTTGGCAGATATTCCGCCGATGCGCTGACCGCCGTCACCGTCGTGTATCCGATACAGATAGTAATAATCGCTATCGCCGTCGGAACTGGCGTCGGAGTCAACACATATATGGCGCGAAAATATGCCCAGAATAACGCCCGCCGTGCGAACAATACAGCCGGCACGGGAATGATACTCGCGCTCTGCTCGTGGGCAGTTTTCGCCGTTTTGTCAACTCTTGTTATGCGCCCGTATGTCATGACGAGCGCTACAGAGCCGGGAGCTATCGAACAGGCGGTGACCTACGGACGAATAGCCTGCATCGGCAGCATCGGAACTTTTCTCGAGAGCAACTGGTCGAAGGTGCATCAGTCGCGCGGGAATATGCGCCTGCCTATGATAGCGCAGGTTGTCGGAGCGCTGACAAATGTCGTGCTCGACCCGATACTTATTTTCGGCGTCGGACCTGTCCCGTCTCTCGGCATTGCGGGTGCCGCCTATGCGACCGTCGCGGGTCAGGTTATCGCCGCCGTGATAGTCGGCGTCAAGGGCTTCTGCAAGCCGCCCAAGTGGGATGAATTCAAAATTTGCACCGCGCGGATATATCGCTACGGTTATTCTTCGATAATCATGCAGATGCTATATACAGTATATATTGTAATGCTCAACATGATCCTCGCGGGCTTTTCCGATTCGGCAGTTACAGTCCTCGGACTTTATTATAAAGCGCAGAGCTTCTTCTTTATCCCGTTGATAGGGCTTCAGACCTGCATCGTGCCGGTCATAAGCTTCAACTTTGCGCGTAATAACTATGTTCGGTGCCGCGAAACGATGAGAAAATCGATGCTCATATCCCTCTCGTTTATGGTCGTCGGCGTTCTTTGCTTCATTTTCCTGCCGACGCAGCTTTTGCACATCTTCTCCGATTCTGAGCAGGTTATAGCAATCGGCAAAAAGGCGTTCCCGATAATCGGATGCAGCTTCATTTCCGCTGTGTTTTCGCTGATGCTTCCGGTGTTCTTCCAGGCGATAGGCAGGGGAGCGGCGAGCCTGCTGCTCTCGCTGACAAGGCAGATATTCTGCCTCGTGCCCGTGTTCTGGGCGCTGTCGAAGATAGGGCTTGATTACACCTGGATAGCTTTCCCTGTCGCCGAGACCGTCGCCGGAACAGTCGGCTATATTCTCTACCGCCGCCAGCTCAAAAGATGGCATGCGATATCAAATAAAAATGCGGGAAAAATTGAAAATTGAGCTTATTTGGTATATAATAGATATACGGTTAGCCCGCGCTATCTGAAAACAAAGGAGCTGTGTAAAAATGAAACTTGTGTTGCTTCGCCACGGAGAAAGCGAATGGAATCTCGAAAACCGCTTCACAGGCTGGACGGATGTCGATCTCTCCGACAACGGCAGAAAAGAGGCGCTGTCCGCGGGAAAAGCCCTGCTCGACGGCGGATACGACTTTGATATTTGCTATACGTCTTATCTCAAACGCGCCATCCATACTCTCGACGCAGTGCTTGATGTCATGGACAGGGCATGGCTTCCCGTTATAAAATCATATAAGCTCAACGAACGCCACTATGGCGCACTTCAGGGGCTGAACAAATCCGAGACCGCCGAGAAGTTCGGCGAGGAGCAGGTGCTTATTTGGCGCCGTTCGTTCGATGTGCGCCCGCCCGTGCTCGAACCCACCGATGAGCGCAACCCTGCTAATCAGGCTCAGTACAGAGACGAGGACAAAGCAGAGCTTCCGCTTGGCGAGAGCCTCAAGGACACAATTGCAAGAACCGTTCCGTATTTTGAAAACGAGATCGCGCCGAAAATGCGCGAAGGCAAGCGCGTTATTATCGCGGCGCACGGCAATTCTCTTCGCGCACTTGTCATGCATTTTGAAAAGCTGACCCCGGACGAGATAATGAAAGTCAATCTTCCGACCGGCGTTCCGCTTGTCTATGAGTTCGACGACAACTTCAATGTAATATCCAAGCAGTATCTCGGCGATCCCGAAGTTATAGCCGCAAAAATAAATAAAGTCGCGGCGCAGGGTAAAAAACACTGAGAGTGTGTCACAAATAACCGTACCTCCCGGGTTTTTAACCGGGAGGTATTGCTATACCGTGGTTTTGCATAAAATTTTGCGGTTGTGCGAATCGCTTTTAACCGTTTCGCAGATAGTAAAAATTTTTGAAAAAAAGTGTTGACTTTAGCGTAGTAATGTGATATCATACAATCATACTAAACAACACGGAGGAACACACCATGAAAAAAAGAATTGTTGCACTTGTACTCGCAGTCCTGACCCTCGTGCTTGCACTCGGTTTTGCAGGCTGCAAAAAGAACGATAAGACCGATTGGGACTACATCGCAGATAAGGGCGAGCTGGTCATCGGAATTACTTACTTCAGACCCATGAACTACATGGAGAACGGCGAGCTTGTCGGCTTCGAGACCGAGTTTGCCAAGGCTGTTTGCGAGAAGCTCGGAGTGACCGCAAAGTTCCAGGAGATCGACTGGGATTCGAAAGTTACCGAACTCAACGCCAAGACCATCGACTGCATTTGGAACGGCATGACCGCAACGGATGAGCTCAAGAGTCAGATCAACTTCTCCAGCGCTTACATGAACAACTCTCAGGTCGCCGTTATCCGCAAGGCTGACGCCGCAAAGTATAAGGATCTCGCTTCGATGAGCGGCGCTAAGGTTGTCGCAGAAGCAGGCTCCGCAGGCGAGATAGCCGTCAAGGCAGACGCAGGACTCAGCAAGAGCTACCTTCCTGTTAAGGATCAGAGCACTTCGCTCATGGAAGTCAAGAGCAAGACCGCTGATATCGCGATAATCGATGCTGTTACCGCAGCGGGCAGCATCGGCGATGGAACCGATTATGACGATCTTATGATAGTTGATGTCATCTCGAGCGCAGATTCCGAGGTCTATGCGGTCGGTATCCGCCAGGGCGACACCGAGCTCACCGCGAAGATCAACGCCGCTATCAAAGAGCTCTACGATGACGGTACTCTTGCAAAGCTTGCCGACAAGTATAATCTCTCCGGCAGAGTCATCGCTCAGTAAAGCAACAAATTAAATACCACGCAGGTCCTGCCGATTTTCTGCGGCGGGGCTTGCGCTGTGCTCAAAAATGGTTTAATATATATCGAAGTCAGATAACCTCAAAGGAAGAAGGATACATAAATGGATTTTCTCGGCGTCAACGCTCAGCTGCTCGGGGGCTTCAAATACACGCTGTTGATATTTTTTATAACCCTCGTTGCGGCCATACCGCTCGGCCTGCCGATAGCTCTCGGTTCGATGAGCCGTTTCAAGCCCCTGCGCTGGCTCAGCCGTGCTTTTGTGTGGGTGATCCGCGGAACTCCGCTGATGCTCCAGATCATGGTCGTCTTTTACGTTCCGGGTCTCGTGTTCGGCACGCCGTTCAAATCGCGTATAATCGCCGTTATCATAGCGTTCATAATCAACTATGCGGCGTATTTTTCGGAGATATACCGCGGCGGCATAGAGAGCATTCCGGTCGGTCAGTATGAGGCGGGTCAGGTGCTCGGACTCACTAAGACCCAGACCTTCTTCAAAGTAGTGTTGTTCCAGGTCGTCAAGCGTATCATGGCGCCGATGAGCAACGAGGTAATTACGCTCGTCAAGGATACTTCGCTCGCGAATGTTATCGCAGTCGGCGAGCTTATTATGTCGGCTCAGAATATTGTCAAGGTCTACGCCATAATCTGGCCGCTGTTCTATACCGCGATATTCTATCTCATCTTCTGCGGAGTTCTCACTCTGCTTTTCAATGCGCTCGAAAAGAAACTTAACTATTACAGAGGTTGATCATGGCTATACTTGAAGTTAAAGATCTCAAAAAATCCTTCGGCGATGCCGAGGTTCTCAAAGGCATAAGCTTCTCGCTTGAAGAGAAGAATGTCCTCGCTATAATCGGCTCATCGGGCAGCGGAAAAACAACCCTGCTGCGCTGCATCAATATGCTCGAAACTGCGGACAGCGGCTCGATAACCGTTGACGGCGGCGTTGTTTTTGACGGCAGTAATACCGATAAGCTCTCCGCTCAGCAGCAGCGCGAGAATCAGCTCAAGATAGGACTCGTGTTCCAGTCCTTCAATCTGTTCCCGCAGTATACGGCGCTCGAGAATGTCACTCTCGCCGCCAAAATCCACGCAAAGAGCCGCCCGGATTTCAAGAAGAACCGCAAGGCTATCTTCGCTGAGATAGATGAAAACGGCAAAGCTCTGTTGCGCAAGGTCGGACTCGGCGAGAAGATGAATAACTATCCCTGCGAGCTTTCCGGCGGCCAGCAGCAGCGCGTGTCGATAGCCCGCGCAATGGCTCTCAAGCCGAAGATTCTGTTCTTTGATGAGCCGACGAGCGCTCTCGACCCCGAGCTCACCGGAGAGATTCTCAAGGTCATAAAAGACCTTGCCGCCGAAAAGATGACGATGGTCATCGTCACGCATGAAATGAACTTCGCACGCGAGGCGGCGGACAGAATAATCTTCATGGATAACGGAGTTATCGAGGAGGAGGGAACGCCCGAAGAGGTGTTCGACAATCCCAAATCCGAGCGTACCCGTGAATTCATCGCAGGCTATTCGGACTGATAAATCAAAGACCCGTTTCGGCGGGTCTTTTTTTATGTTCGAATGTTTACAGATTGTCTATATACATTTTTGCTCTCCTGTGTTAAAATACATATCGTTGTGATATCCCGCCGATGCAGGGATATAATATATGACAAGGCGTAAAAGGAGAAAAATCATGCTTGAATTCAGATACGATACCCAGCTTCTTATCGACGGCCACGATCTTGACGAAGATGTTATAAACGATTATTTCACCGAGCATTTCAAGGGCGACTGCCTGCTTGCCGTCGGCGACGAAGAGCTGATAAAGATTCATTTCCATACCAACGAGCCGTGGAAAGTGCTTGAATACTGCGCGTCTCTCGGCGAGATATACGATATCGTCGTTGAGGATATGGACAGACAGGAACGCGGTCTCAAGGGCTGAGAAAATTTGATATTTCGGGCTGCTGCATCTTAATGCGGCGGTCTCTTTTCATATTATCCGACCTGTCCGCATAGATTTAAATGATATCTATTTTGGAGGCGGATGTATGGACTCGGAAAACGGACGCATGACGCGCGAAGAATACCGCGCGCAGATGGGGCTCGATGCTGAGCCGAATGCAAAACGCGAAAAGAGCGGCGATGCCGGAGTGCGTCTGATATTGCTCCAGCTCATTATCTGCGCTGCCGCCGTCGGTCTGATTTTCGGCATACGCAAGCTGTCTCCAACGAGCTTTGAGACAATTAGAAATACATATAAATCCGCCATGCAGTACAGCATAAACGCGCGCGAAGCATGGGGAAAAATAAAGAGCGCTGCAGGCTTCGTATTTGAACCCGCGGGCGCGCTCGCCGACAGTGATGAAGATTCAGAAACGAGCACCGAAAGTCTCGGTAAAGGCTCGTCGGAGCTTGATGTAAAGGCATATAGAATGAGCTTCTCGCCTTATTACACAACGATGAGCGCGCATATGCCCGTCAGCGGCAGGGTCAGCTCGCCGTTCGGCAGGCGTGACGATCCGTTTACAGGCGAAGCGTCGCTCCATTCGGGGCTCGATATCGCGGCGGCGCAGGGGAGCCCTATTTCCGCCGCATTTTACGGCACTGTTACCAAGGTCGGCGAGGATGAAATTGCCGGAAAGTATATCCGTCTGACCCACGCGGACGGGCTTGAAACTTTTTATTGCCACTGCTCTGAGATATTGGCTCCCATAAACGCGGTTATTCGCCAGGGCGAGACGATAGCCCTCGTCGGCTCAACAGGCATGGCGACCGGGCCGCATCTTCATTTTGAAGTGCGTATAAACGGGCTTAAATATGATCCCGCGCGTCTGCTTTTCGGCGAAAATATCTGATGCATTTTTATATAAAAACGACCCGCATTGATTTAGGCTTTCCGTTCGCCGCGTCCGCCGCCGTTATTCTTATGCTCGACAAAAGCGGAACGGCGCTGCTTGTTTTTCTTTGCTGTGTTCTGCATGAAGCGGGGCATATTTTGCTCTTGTCGCTCTGTTCCGCGCCGCCCGATGCGATAATTCTCGGCGTGTTTGGCATGAGGATAGAGAGGGGAGAATTGTGCCTCGGTTACCGCCGAGAGACTGTCTGCGCCCTTGCGGGACCTGCGGCGAATTTTATTGTTTCGCTTGCCGCTCTGCCGTTTGCGCGAGTGTATCCCAATGTCTTGAAGCTTGCGGCTCTGAGTGCGGGGATAGGTGTTTTTAATCTCCTGCCCGTCGAGCCGATGGACGGTGCGTCGGCGCTCAAAAGCTTGCTGTTACTCAAATATGAGGAGCGCACGGCTGACAGGGTAGTTGATATCTTTGCCGCCATTTTGCTGATTCCTCTGACCGTGTGCGGGATAATCTTGCTCATAAAAACAGGAAACAACTTCACTCTGCTCTGCGTGTGTATTTATATCTCTGTCTATCTTATAGCAAAAAAGCGCACCGCCTGATTCTTTCAGACGGTGCGCCGTTAATTTTATCTGTCAGATTGTGATGATGCCGAAGGCGGAAAGAACCTGCGCGACGAGGATAACGACGAGAAGAATCGGGGCTACCCACTTTATCATCACGCGGTGCAGCTTCTCGCCAGTAAATTTGGCGGAAAGTCCGACCTCGTCCGCGATGACCTTTGTGCCGACAACATGACCGATAAGAATGCAGGTCAGGAAAGCGACGATGGGCATGAGCACGGAGTTCGAGATGAAATCGAAGAAGTCGAGCATCTGCATGCCGAAAATCTTGAAGTTTGCAAGCGGACCGTAGCCGAGGACGGAGAGAGTACCGATGGCTATCATGCCTATCATAACTACGATGGTCGCCGGGATGCGGTTCCAGTGGAATTTGTCACGGACCATTGAAACAACCGTCTCCATGAGGGAAATGGAAGAAGTGATTGCCGCAAAGAAAACGAGCAGGAAGAACAGCGTACCGACCACGCCGCCTATTGATCCCATGGCGTTGAAGACCTGGGGCAGGGTGATGAACATAAGACCGGGGCCTGCGTTGATTCCGTCAGCCGAACCGCCGTTGAATGCGACGACCGAGGGGATGATGATAAGACCCGCGAGAAGAGCAATACCGGTGTCGAATATCTCAATCTGGCGCACGCTCTTTTCTATGTTGTCTTCTTTCTTCATGTATGAGCCGTAGGTTATCATGATACCCATTGCCAGCGACATCGAATAGAACAGCTGACCGAGCGCACCGAGAACGGTTGCGGAGGAGAACTTTGAAAAATCGGGCAGCAGATAATATTTGAGACCCGCGAGCGCGCCGTCAATTGTCAGTGCGAAAACTGCGATAACCACGCAGAGTATAACGAGTATCGGCATCATGACTTTGCTGACCTTTTCGATGCCCTTCTCAACGCCGAATATAACGACGGCGGAGGTGAGCGCGACGAAAATGATGAACCAGAGCATCGGGTTGTCCACTATGCCGCCCTTCATTCCGATGAAGTTCGAAAAGAAATCGGCGGAGTTTGTGGCAAGATCCTTGCCGTGCCCCGAAACGAACTCGGCGAAATATCTGATGACCCAGCCGCCGATAACGCAGTAGTAGGGGGTTATGATAACAGGCACGAGTGCCGACAGCCAGCCCATGAAGCCGAAGCGTTTGTCAAGCTTCTTGTATGCGCTGATGCAGGAGAGCCCGGTCTTTCTGCCGATTGCTATTTCAGTCACCATCAGCGCAAAGCCGAATGTTATCGCGAGAATAATGTAGACGAGCAGGAAGATACCGCCGCCGTATTTTGCCGCAAGATAGGGGAAGCGCCAAAGGTTTCCGAGTCCGACTGCAGAGCCTGCCGCCGCCAGAACGAAACCGACGCGCCCTGTAAAGCTGCTTCGTTTTTTCTCCATTAAAGATCCCTCATTCTGATAAAAATTTTTGTAAAAAAGTTGCACCAGTATATTAAAGCACAAAATCGCCGGTATTGCAACAGTCTTTTTATATTTGTTTGTATTTGTGAACAAACACCGTGTTTTATTGACAACAGAGAACAGAAATGCTATATTAGCAGTGACAAATCAGAGATTACGGAGACAGAGAAAATGAAAAATATATGGCTCGTTGTTCCGTGCTATAACGAAGAAGAAGTTCTGCCGGAGACATCAAGGCAGCTGAAAGCCGTCATGCAGTCCATGATATACAGCGGCAAAATATCGCCCGAGAGCAAAATAGCTTTCGTCAACGACGGCTCAAAGGACAACACATGGAATATAATAAGCGACCTTTGCGCCGATGACGGCATTTTTGCCGGCATAAATCTTTCCCGCAACAAGGGGCATCAGAACGCTCTGCTCGCGGGACTTATGACCGCGAAAAAATACGCTGACGCCGTGATAAGCCTCGACGCTGACCTCCAGGACGATGTCAATGCCATTGAAAAGATGGTGGACAACTTTATTGCGGGTGACGATATAGTTTACGGTGTGCGCTCTTCGCGCAAAAAAGATACATTCTTCAAACGCTTCACTGCCGAGGGATTCTATAAATTCATGGCGGCAATGGGTGTTGAGATAGTTTTCAATCACGCCGATTACAGGCTCATGAGCCGCCGCGCTCTCGACGCTCTGAGCGAGTTTGACGAAGTGAATTTGTTCCTACGCGGAATAGTGCCGCAGATAGGCTTCAGGACTTCTACTGTCGAATATGAGCGCAAGGAGCGCCTTGCGGGCGAGTCGAAATATCCGCTGAAAAAGATGCTCTCGTTCGCCTTTGAGGGAATAACTTCGTTCAGCGTCAGACCGCTAAAAATTGCCACAACTCTCGGCATATTCTCTCTGCTCGTGTGCCTTGCAATGCTTATCTACTGCATCGTTAGCAAGGCGACAGGTCATGCCGTCGCGGGTTGGGCGAGTATAGGCGCATCCGTGTGGGCGCTCGGCGGACTTCAGCTGTTCATGCTCGGCATTATCGGCGAGTATGTCGGCAAGATATACACGGAGACCAAGCATCGACCGAAATATATAATAGAATCAATTATTATCGACCGCGAAAAGCTTGAAAAATAATTGATATGCCGCCGAAACTGTGGTAAAATGAAAGTATAAACAGGAAAGGAAGTTGTATTATGACTGAAATTACAAAAGATATGCTTATCGGAGATATACTTGATGCCGACAGAGGTACTGCAAAGTACTTCCTTGAGATGGGTATGCATTGCCTCGGCTGCCCCGCTTCCAGAGGCGAGAGCGTTGAGCAGGCCTGCATGGTTCACGGCGTTGATGTCGATTCACTTGTTGACGAGATCAATGAGTATCTCGCTTCCAAGTAAATGATCGTGCTTTCACCCCGCCTGAAAACGGCGGCTGATATGGTGCGCAAGGGCGTGGTCGCTGCCGATATCGGTACCGACCACGCCTATCTTCCGTCATACCTTGTCCTGAACGATATCTGCCCGCGCGCGCTCGCCTGCGACTTACGAAAAGGTCCGCTTGAAAACGCTGCGGAGACGCTCGAACGCCGGAACATTGCGGATAAAATAACTCTGCGTCTCTCCGACGGACTCGATGAGCTTTCGGCGGGCGAGGCGGATGATATAATAATGGCGGGAATGGGCGGAATACTTATCGCCAAATTGCTTGAGCGCACCGAGTGGGTAAAAAATAAAAACATAAGGCTGATACTTCAGCCGATGTCCCATGCCGAAGAGGTCAGACTGTTTCTCTGCAATAACGGCTTTGATATAATCGAAGAGCGCACCTGCCGCGATGACGGGCGCATATATTCAGTCATATGTGCCGAATATTCCGGAAAAGTCGAAGCATTCCCGCAGGGCTACGAGTTCTACGGAAAGCTCGACCCAAACGATGATATCGCGCGAAAACTCGTTGAGAGACAGCATAAGCGGCTGAAAATACGCGCGTCGTCTCTGCGCGAAGCGAACTTCAAGCTCGACGAGGCTGAATATTGCGAAAAGGCCTGTCTCGGTATGGAAAGCTTTTTGAACGGAGGAGAAAAGTAATGGCTGTTGTCGGTGATATTTATAACGCTCTTGATGCGTTCTGCCCGTTTGATGTCCATGAGCAGTGGGACAATGTCGGTATGCTCGTCGGCGAAAGCTCGGCGCAGGTCACAAGGGCCGCAGTCGTGCTCGATATAACGCCCGATGCCGTTGAAAGAGCGCACGAAGCCGGGGCGCAGCTTATAATAAGCCACCATCCGGTCATTTTTCATCCGATAAAAAATCTCGGGGCGCACGATCCTGTCTATTTATTAGCAAAATACGGCATGAACGCCATCTGTGCCCATACAAATCTCGATTGCGCGGACGGCGGCGTCAACGATGTTCTGGCGCAGTGCTTAGGGCTTGAGAATGTCCGCAAAATTCCGTCCCCGAATGCCGGAACGATGCTTCTCAGAGCGGGCGAGCTCAGAGAAGAGCTTTCTCCAAAACAATTTGCGGAGCTTGTCTCGCAGTGTCTCTGCTGCCATGTGCGCTATTGCGACGGTGGCAGAAGCATAAAACGAGTCGCCCTGTGCGGCGGCGCGGGCGGCGAATTTTTCTCCGATGCGCTCGCGTTCGGCTGTGAAGCGCTTGTCACCGGCGATGTTGCGCACCATGAATTCTTGGGTGCGTCCGCCTGCGGAGTCACTCTTGTTGCCGCCGGGCATTTCGAGACCGAAAATCCGGTCGTCAAAACAATTTTTGAATATCTTGAAAAGACTGTCACGGATGTCGACTTCTTTGTTATATCCCAGCAGTCTCCGACCCATTTTATCTGATATATTTAGTCTGGAGTTTTACTTATGCCGCTTGACGGATTTACATTGCATTTTTTAACAGAAGAGCTTCGCCGCGATATCGTCGGATGCCGTGTTGAAAAGGTGCATCAGCCCTCGAAAGATGAGCTCGTTATGCATCTGCGCGACAGAAACGGCGCAAAGAAGCTCTTTCTCTCCGCGTCCGCAAACAGCCCGCGCGTCCATCTGACTTCACGCGCGCCGGAGAATCCGGCAGTGCCGCCGATGTTCTGCATGCTCATGCGAAAGCATCTGACGAGCGCGCAGATAACCGATGTGCGCCAAAACGGGCTTGACCGCGTGCTCGCGATAGATTTTTCTGCCACAAACGAGCTTGGCGACAAAGTCGCGCTCACGCTCTACGCCGAAATTATGGCGAAGCACAGCAACCTGATTCTTGTCTCGGAGTCGGGGAGGATAGTCGATGCCGTCAAGCGTATCGACTGCACTCAGTCCTCCGTAAGGCAGATACTGCCCGGCGGCGAATACCATGACCCGCCCGCGCAGAATAAATTGAGCCTGCTCGAAGAGACTGCGGAAAAGACGACCGAAACCGTGTTCTCTTTCTCTTCAAAGATGCTCTCGTCCTCGCTGCTCAGCTGCGTTGAGGGCGCGTCTCCGCTCATATGCCGCGAGATAGCGGAAATAAGCGGGGGAGATATTCAAACAGGCTGCGCCGATGAAGCACAGCGCGAGCGAGTATGCGCCGCACTTGAGAGCATAAAAAACAGGCTTGATTTAAATTCCGGCAAGCCGACTATGCTCAAGGACGAATCCGGCAAGCCATTCGATTTTTCTTTTGAAGAGATTCACCAGTACGGCACGGCGTATACCTCCGAGAGCTATGACAGTTTTTCTCAGCTTCTCGATGAATTCTACAGCGAGCGCGACAGAATAGATCGCACGCGCCAACGCTCGTCCGATCTTCAGAAGCTTCTGAGTAACGCTACTTCGCGAATAAGCCGCAGACTTAACAATCAGCGCGCCGAGCTTGCCGCCTGCGCCGATAAAGATGAATTGAGAATAAATGCCGAGCTGATAACTGCGTATCAGCATACGCTCGGCAAAGGCGTGCCGTTCTACGAAGTGTCGGACTATTATAACGAAAACAAGCCCCGCCGCATAAACGCCGACCCCGCGCTCTCTCCGAGCGCAAACGCGCAGAAGTATTACAAAGAATACCGCAAGGCAAAGACGGCGGAGCAGATGCTCGCAACGCTCATTGAACAGGGCGAGGCGGAGCTTCAGTATATCGATACCGTTTCCGACGCGCTCAGCCGCGCTTCGGGCTTCGGCGAGATAAACGAGATTCGCGCCGAGCTTGCGGCGTCCGGATATATAAAGAGAAAGAGCGTCCAAAATAAAAAAGGTCTGCAGAAGCCGAGCGCTCCGATGGAGTACCGGTCTACAGACGGATTCAAAATTCTGGTCGGCAGAAACAACGTACAGAACGATAAGCTCTCGCTGAAAACCGCCGCAAAGGGCGATATGTGGCTCCATACACAGAAGATACCCGGCTCACATGTCATAATCTGCGCCGAGGGTATGGATATACCCGATTCGACGCTTGAGGAGGCGGCACGCCTCGCGGCTTATCACAGCAGAGCGAGGGAATCGTCAAACGTGCCTGTTGATTATACGCGGGTCAAGAATCTCAAAAAGCCCGTCGGCGCGAAGCCCGGCAAGGTTATCTATCATGTGTATAACACCGCTTTCGTGACTCCCGACAGCGCCGAGGCGGAGAAGCTCGCCGTCAAGGTATGAGCCCGATGAGCCAGAAAATTCCGCTCAGCGGAGCGGGCAGAAAATATAAATAATCCCTGTACTTTTCCGGCAGTGACAGATTGAATGTCACTGCCGTCTTTTCGTTTATATTGAGTTCGAGCTTCTTTTCGTTGTGGGCGAGTGCCACCGTGCTGCCGCTCTCTCCCATAGCCATGTGCCGCGAGTTGCCGCCCGCATATGATATCCCCGCCGCAAGCCCTGTCATGCTCAGAATGAGTATGCAGCTTATCATAAATCGCTTCGCGGTGACCGTGAATGTTTCTGCTTTTTTATTTTTACGCCTTTTCATGGAATACCTCCGTTCTGCGGGAAGTATTCCCCTTTTTATGCGGAATATTCGTCGAGCAGCTTTGCAATGGCTGTGCCGACCAGTCTGCCGGAATATGCGGCCTCTTCGAGCGTATTTGCGTCGCTGCCCATCTCGAGCAGAAGATTGCAGTGCGACAGATTCATGTTGTATTTGCGCTGCGAAAACAGAATAGGTCTCATCAGTCCGGGATACATCGTCTCGCAGGTCTGCTGCAACCTGACCGCAAAGCGCAGATTTTGCTCCCAGTCGGGGAAGTCCTTGACCTTGCCCTCCTGCGCCCCGGTGATTATCATAATTTGCGCCGCTTTTTTGCCGTTTATCTCTGCGGTAGGCTTTATCTTGTTGCCGTTGCTCAGATGTATCGCGTCGCGGTGTATGTCGAGCACGACTTGAATCGACGGGTATTTTTTGAGATACGCCTCGACATTGACTTTCGAATGGTCGTATGCGCCGGTGTATTTTCTGTCGTGTATTTCTGTGTCGTGGATTACTTTGTAGCCGGATTTTTCGAGCATCTTTGTAATTTCGTCGCCGACGCGCACCATGTTTCGGCTTTTGTCCTCTCCGCGCCCGGTGTAGCTGTTAGTGTAGAATCCGCGATCGAGCATCTCATATCCCTCGGTCGTGTGCGTGTGGAAAATGAGCACGGCGGGCTGCGACTTGTCGACGGCTTTCAAGTCAATCGGCTCGTTCAGCACCTTTTCTATGTTTATCGATTTTGTCTGCGTAGTGTTCTTGACGCAGATGTTTTTATATGTGTTGGTCGCGTTGGCTTTTCCATACTTAGTCTCTACTATCTTGCCGTCGCCTTTTTCGGAGCTGTGCTTCGATTCAAATTCCGCCATCGCCGCTAAAATATCCGAGGGTGTCGCGGTGATGTCAAAGCTTTTTTCTGTTTCGCTCGCTTTCTCTTCCGATTCCGGAGCGTTTCTGCTCTGCACCGTGACGCTCGCCTGCGCCTCATTCTCAGTGGTCTCTGTTTTGTCCTTGGCGGAAGGGGAGTTGGTTTTTATGTACTCTATCCCGCCTTCGGGCATGGCAAGTCCCGCGCTTATCAGCGCAAGCTTCGTTCCGCCGACCCCGAACAGCAGCAGCGACGCCGTGAGAAGGACCGTTATCGCGAGAGCAGGCAGTCCGCCGGCAAAGGACGGCAGACGGAATGTGCGGTATATTTTTGTCTTTCTTCCTTTTTTCATTTTGATTATCGCGCCTTTCATTATGCTGTGAAAATTATATGATGAAATTCCCGCGGTTATGTTAGATTGACTTCAAACAGAGTGAATATTCACTGAATGGTATATTGCAATTGTGAATAAACGGTTAACAAACAGCGCCGAGAGTTACAAAAATATATTTATATCAGAATTAAATCGACGAGTTTTCAACAGTTTCCACACAGTTATCCACATTGTCAAGTGATTTGCTTTACAGTTTCGTTATATTCATCGGGACTGAATAATATCCGCAATATTCATTTATTCCGCCCGTTCCTGTTTGATAAAAGAATATTCTCGAAAGGTTGTTCGCGCGCCGCGAGGCTATAAAAAGAAATATAAGCGCCACCGTCAGCACGGCTGCGGCGGTCCACATTCTGATTATTTTTTCGTTCGGATTTTGCCGCATATTTCTCCCGCCCTTTCTCTTTTGCTATTCTCTGCACGGTATTCGGCAAAATTCAATGTAAAATATTACTCTTGACGAAAGCATTAAAAAGATATATAATATGTTTGAACAAATGTTCGAAAAGGAGGAAACACCGATGGGCGACAGGGTTATTCTGCACTGCGATCTCGATAACTTTTTTGCCTCGGTGGAGTGTACCTTCAGACCCGAACTGCGCGATGTGCCGATGGCAGTCTGCGGCAGCGAGAGCGACAGGCACGGAATAGTGCTCGCAAAAAATCAGCTCGCCAAAAAGGCAGGAGTGAAAACCGCGCAGACCGTCTGGCAGGCGCGCTCGATTTGCCCTCAGCTCGTCTGCGTGCCGCCGCATATGGATAAATACCGCGAGTTCTCCGTCCTCGCGAGACAGATATATCTAAGATACACCGACCTCGTTGAGCCGTTCAGTATTGACGAGTGCTGGCTCGATGTGACCGGCAGCGCTCTGCTCTTCGGCTCGGGGGAGGAGATAGCGCAAAGAATTTCCGCCGATATGCAAAATGAACTCGGGATAACCGTCTCGATCGGCGTCAGCTTCTGCAAA
>DKDF01000003.1:12034-12205 GCA_002451755.1 Ruminococcaceae bacterium UBA6855 | reverse complement strand
AGAGCGACTTCATGCTCATGAGAATGCCCCATACATCGCAGCTGACTTCCTCGCAGTAGGGGAAATAGTCCTCTGCGTGCTGACCTCGCTTGATGATACACAGGCGCTCCGGCTTGCGGACGACCTGTATGAAAATCGGTTGAATGTTAGACACGTCGATGTTCTCCTTTC
>DKDF01000003.1:5078-11898 GCA_002451755.1 Ruminococcaceae bacterium UBA6855 | reverse complement strand
ACATTGGTAAAACCGGCATCCATCGCCGCGTCGATGACCTTGACCTCGCCGCTGCGAAGCTGTTTGGCCGCTTCTGTCAGCCGGTATTTTCTGATATATTCAGTCGGTGTAAGACCAAGGCAGTCCCGGAACAGCCGATAAGAATACCACGGGGAAAACAGCGATGCCCGCGCAAGATCAGACAGATTGATCTCCTCTGTTTTATTCTTCTCTATGTAGTCCTGCATCCGCTGGACAGCCAAAATCTGTTCCGTCATCCTTCTCAACTCCTTACCGGAATATTATACCGTGCCGGGGAAATTATCTCTCGACTTTCCTTGCCTTTTTACTGCGAACGCATATAACAACAAGTCCAACGCTCAGCAGCACGCCGCCGATAATATCGGTCAGCCAATGCACGCCGGAGATCAGCCGCCCGACGACCATAAAGGCAGTGGGCGCGCCGAGGGTCACAAGCACGGCGCGGCGAACGGCTATGTGGCGAATACGACTTTTCATCTGCATCATGGCGGTCGGAAGTACGCACAGCGCAAGCATCGTTGTGGAGGAGGGATACGAAGCCTCCAGATTGCTGTCGATCGGTACGGGACGGTAATTGATGACGACTTCCTCGAATAAGAGATACATCGCCATTACGACAATATAGAATCCGCCGAGCACCAAAAATGCTGCGATCCACTTTGAAAAGGCTCCTTCTCCGAACGCGCCGGACAAGCCCCAGAATGGCAAAGCCAAGGACAAATCCGATCGGGATCAGTCCCAGCCAGTCCGTTACAAAAAACTATGCGCGTATAGACGGCGAGGATCTATTCCTTGACCCAAAGACGCCAAAAAGCAATCTCAAGATCACCTTGCCGCAATTCGTTTGCGATATGGTAAAGGATTATGCCGACAAATTGTACGGCTACGATCCGTCAGACAGACTGTTTGAAGTAACGAAGCATTATCTGAAGCACGAAATGGAAAGGGGCTGCAAGAAGACCGGACTCCGGGAGATACGGGTGCACGATCTTCGTCACAGCCACGCCGGCTTGCTGATTGAACTCGGATTTGCACCGCTGTTAATCAGCGAACGCCTCGGGCATGAGAGCGTGACGACAACTTTGGAGATTTATTCCCACCTGTACCCGACAAAACACGGGGAAGTTGCCGACCGTTTGGAGACTTTCGCATAAGTTTTTCGTGTACCCGCCGTGTACCTTTCGTGTACCCAGGGCAAAAAAGAAACCCGAAAGCCCTTGAAAATAAAGGGTTTTCGGGTAAGTGGCGATTATTCCCACTCAATCGTGCCGATCGGCTTGGGGGTGAGATCCATTACGACGCGGTTGATGCCCTCGACCTCATGGGTGATGCGGTCGGTGATATGATGCAGGAGGACGTAGGGGATCTCCTCGATGGTGGCGGTCATGGCATCGGTGGTGTTCACCGCGCGGATGATTGCCGGCCAGCCCTCATAGCGCTTGCCGTCGCGCACGCCGACGCTCTTGAAGTCGGGCACGGCGATAAAATACTGCCAGACCTTGCCGGCAAGACCGTTCTTGTCGAACTCCTCTCTGAGGATAGCGTCGGCTTCTCTCAGGGCGTTCAGGCGGTCTCTCGTTATCGCGCCGAGGCAGCGTACTCCGAGTCCGGGACCCGGGAACGGCTGGCGGTATACCATGCTGTGCGGCAGACCGAGAGCCTCGCCGACGACGCGGACTTCATCTTTGAAGAGCAGTTTTACGGGCTCGACAAGCTCCATTTTCATGTCCTCCGGCAGGCCGCCGACATTGTGGTGAGCCTTTACGCCGTGGGATTCGAGGATGTCGGGATATATCGTTCCCTGTGCAAGGAACTCGATGCCCTCAAGCTTCGACGCCTCTTCGTCAAAAACTTTGATGAACTCGCCGCCGATTATCTTTCTCTTCTTCTCGGGGTCGCTGACTCCGGCGAGAAGATCGAGGAAACGGTCGGTCGCGTCGATATAGACGAGGTTCGCGTCCATCTGGTTTCTGAAAACCTCGATGACCTGCTCGCTCTCGCCCTTGCGCATGAGTCCGTGGTTGACATGGACGCAGACCAGCTGCTTGCCTATCGCGCGGATAAGCAGAGCCGCGACTACGGACGAGTCAACGCCGCCGGACAGAGCCAGCAGGACTCTCTTGTCGCCGACCTGCTCGCGCACGGCAGCGACCTGCTCTTCGATGAACTTGTTCGCAAGCTCGGGGGTAGTGATGCGTTCCATGGATTCGGGACGTACATTACTGCTCATAGTTTGTTCTCCTTGTGAATTTTATTCCCATTCCACCGTTGCCGGGGGCTTTGTAGTAACATCGTAGACTACGCGGTTGACTCCCTTGACCTCGTTTGTGATACGGTTCGAGACCTTTGCGAGCACATCGAACGGGATGCGCGCCCAGTCTGCGGTCATGAAGTCGTCGGTGGTCACTGCGCGCAGCGCAATGAGGCTGTCGTAGGTTCTCGCGTCGCCCATAACGCCGACGCTGTGGACATTGGTAAGCACCGCGAAATACTGGTTGATGTCGCGGTCGATGCCGGCGATTTTGACTTCCTCGCGGAAGATCGCGTCCGCATCCTTGAGAATATTGAGCTTCTCCTCGGTGATATCGCCGAGGATACGCACGGCAAGTCCGGGACCCGGGAACGGCTGACGCCAGACAAGATCCTCGGGGATGCCGAGCTCGAGTCCGACCTTGCGAACCTCGTCTTTGAACAGGTCGCGCAGGGGCTCGATGAGCTCATCGAAATCGATGTGGTCGGGCAGTCCGCCGACATTGTGGTGGCTCTTGATGACCGCCGCGTCGCCCACGCCGCTCTCGATAACATCGGGATATATTGTGCCCTGAACGAAGAAATTCATCCTGCCGAGCTTCTTGCTCTCGTCTTCAAAGACGCGGATAAACTCCTCGCCGATAATTTTTCTCTTCTTCTCCGGCTCGGTCACGCCTGCGAGCTTGGTGAGGAAACGCTCCTGAGCGTTGACCCTGACGAGCTTCATGTCAAAGCGCTCGCGGAAGATGTGCTCGACCTCGTCGCCCTCGTTCTTTCTGAGCAGACCGTGGTCAACGAAGACGCAGGTCAGCTGCTTGCCGACCGCTCTGTGCAGGAGCACGGCGGCAACGGAGCTGTCGACTCCGCCGGACATGGCGCAGAGCACGGTCTTGTCGCCTATCTTCTCGCGCAGGTGCTTTACCTGCTCTTCGACGAAGCTTGACATGACCCAGTCGCCCTTGCATCCGCAGATATCAAAGAGGAATGTTTTGAATATCTCCTCGCCGTACTGCGTATGCATGACCTCGGGATGGAACTGAACGGCATAGATTTTCTTCCCGTCGTTCTCCATCGCCGCGCAGGGGCAGTCGCGCGTGACGGCAGTTACTTTGTAGCCCTCGGGCGGGCTGCTGATATAGTCCGTGTGGCTCATCCAGCAGACGCTCGTATCCTCGGGAATATTTTTGAGCAGTCGGCTGTCCTTGCTGCGGGTCATATCTATCTTGCCGTATTCGCTCTTCGAGCCGCTCGTTTTGACAACGCCGCCCGCCATATATGCGATAAGCTGAGCGCCGTAGCAGATGCCGAGCACGGGGATGCCCGCATCGAGTATCTCGGGCGAATAGTGGGGCGAGCTCTCGTCATAGACGCTGTTGGGTCCGCCCGTGAATATTATTCCGACATAGCCCGCCGCCTTTATCTCGTCGACGGTTATGCGGCTGTACGGTTTTATCTCGGCGTAGACATTGTGCTCTCTGACGCGGCGCGCGATGAGCTGATTGTACTGGCCGCCGAAATCCAGCACGAGAACTTTCTCATGATTGTCCTGCATGATATCCACCCTTTTTTATCTGACTATAATCTCTTCTCTTCTCGGTCCGTTGGAAACGAGCTTTATCGGCACGCCGATCTCCTTCTCGATGAAGAGGACATAGTCCTGAGCCTCCTTGGGAAGCTTGTCAAACTCTCTTATGCCGCGGATGTCGCACTTAAAGCCGGGCATGGTGACATAGACGGGCTTTGCCTTTTTCAGGCGCGAGGTGACAGGGAAATCCTTTGTGACTTCGCCGTCTATCTCATAGCCGACGCAGAGCTTTATCTCGTCGAGATACGACAGGCAGTCGAGCGCGGTGAGCGCGACCTGAGTTGCGCCCTGAGCCTCGCAGCCGTAGCGGGTCGCGACGCAGTCAAACCAGCCCATGCGGCGCGGTCTGCCGGTCGTTGCGCCGTATTCGCCGGCGTCGCCGCCGTGGTTTCTCATCTTCTCCGCCTCTTCGCCGAATATCTCGCTGACGAATTCGCCCGCTCCGACGGCGCTCGAATAAGCCTTGGTGACTGTGATTATCTCCTTTATCTCATAGGGCGCGATGCCCGCGCCGACGGCGCCGAAGCCCGCGAGGGTCGACGACGATGTAACCATGGGATAGATGCCGAAATCGGGATCCTTGAGCGAGCCGAGCTGACCCTCAAGAAGAATGTTCTTGCCGTCCCTGACAGCCTGGCGGATGATCTTGCCGGTGTCCGCGACATAGGGTCTTACCATCTCGCGAAGCTTCATCATGTGGTCGAACAGCTCGTCCACATCGAGAGCCGGCTTGTGATAGACATGCTCGAGCAGCAGATTCTTCACTTCGCATACTCTTTCGAGCTTCTCTCTGAGATACTCCTCATCGAACAGCTCGCAGACCTGGAAGCCGATCTTCGCATACTTGTCCGAATAGAACGGAGCGATACCGCTCTTTGTCGAGCCGAATTTTTTATCCTTGAGGCGCTCCTCCTCATAGGTGTCGAGCATAACATGATAGGGCATCATGATCTGCGCGCGCTCGGAAACGAGGATATTGGGCTGCGGCACGCCTGCCGAAGTGACATGCTCGATCTCCTTGACGAGCTTCTCGATATCGAGAGCCACGCCGTTGCCGATGATGTTGACCGTGCCGGGCTGGCACACGCCTGACGGCAGAAGATGGAGCGCGAACTTGCCGTAGTCGTTGATTATCGTATGTCCTGCATTGGCGCCGCCCTGAAAACGAATGACCATGTCCGCCTGAGAGGCAAACATATCGGTAATCTTACCTTTGCCCTCATCGCCCCAGTTGGCACCCACAATTGCTCTGACCATACTTAAAACGCACCTCCGAAAAATCAAATACACTTAATTATATATTATCGCCCGCGCGGTGTCAATGAGCCGAAGGGCTCAAAGAGTCGAATTTTGCGGGTTCTCAATTGATTTTATTGGTTATTGTGGTATAATATAAAATGGTATAATTCAAAATTAAAATGTTTTCGCACCCGATATTAAAATCGCCTTTTTCGGCACACAATAATCACGAATATCTGTGAAAGGACTGTGTTAAATGAAGAGACGAAGATTTTTAAGCCTCGCGCTCGCGCTGATGCTCATTATCTCGCTGTGCGCGTGCAAAACAAAGGTTGTTGACGACGGCACGGACGCCACCCACGGCAACGCGCCCGTGACCGGTCAGAAGCGCGACGAGACAACGACTGCGCCGCCGCAGACCACAAAAGCAGCTCCGCAGACGACAAAGACACCCGAGAGCACAACCTTGGCTCAGCGCAAAACGGAGAAAGGCAAGCTCGACCCGAACACCGGCACATACACGGGACTCTCCCCGCTGCCGAAGATAAAGCTGACCGCAACCGACCCGCAGAACACGCGCGGGCTCTCGACCGCGACGGTCGGATACAGCTACGGCGTATCCAAAAACGGCGTTCCGCATCAGAACTCGACGAACGCGCAGAAATATTTCGACGAGAAGGGCTTCAACGCCGTCTCGATAGACACGAAGACGAAAGAAAAAGTTCTCTACCTCACCTTTGACTGCGGCTGGGAGAACGGATACACAACGACCGTGCTCGACATTCTCAAGCAGAAGAACGTACCCGCCGCATTTTTCTGCACGCTCTCGAATATTAAGGCAGAACCCGGACTTATTGCAAGAATGATAAACGAGGGGCACATCGTCGGCAATCATTCGACGACCCACCCCGATTTTTCGAAGATAAGCCGCGAAAAAATGGCGGCGGAAATCGAGACCTGCGACAACTATCTGCGCGAAAAGTTCGGCTATTCCTCGCCGTATTTCCGCTTCCCGATGGGGTCATATTCCGCCTCGGCGCTCGACCTCGTCTCCTCGCTCGGATATAAATCCGTGTTCTGGTCGGTCGCCTACGCCGACTGGGATGTCAACGACACAAAGGGCAAGCAGTATGCGTTCGACACCGTGACTTCGCGCCTGCATCCGGGCGCGGTTATACTGCTCCACTCCGTCTCGCCCGACAACGCCGCCGCTCTCGGCGATATCATCGACTGGGCGCGCAAGCAGGGCTACGAGTTCCGCTCGCTCGAACAGCTGCCGAATTGAATATCGCAAAGCACAGCCCCGCCTCGGGATATCCCGGAGGCGGGGTTATTTATTTGATTTAAATGTGCCGTCGCGCTATACAAGTACAGATTTTGCGGGCGGATGATACACGTCCCTACTTACTTTAAGCGTCAGCGAAGCAAACCCCTCAGTCTTGGCTTCGCCAATCCAGCTCCCCTACAGGGGAGCCAAAGGCAGGCGAACGAAGTTCACCCTTACGGTCGAAAAAAGGAATCCTTGCGAGATTTCGTGCCGCTCACGCGGCAGCGGTGCGTCGAGTCGCCGCACCCTACAAATATGCGTCAATAAAAATTGTATGGGGTTTGCGGGCAAATGATATTTGCCCCTACAGCGCACTTTTTCACTATTCACTTTGCGGGCGGATAATATCCGCCCCTACTTACTTTGAGCGTTAGCGAAATAACCCCTCAGTCTCGGCT
>DKDF01000003.1:0-5053 GCA_002451755.1 Ruminococcaceae bacterium UBA6855 | reverse complement strand
TGCAGGGGAGCCTATGGACAGGCAAGTTTGGTGGTTTCCTTTCGTGCCGCTCACGCGGCAGCGGTGCGTCGGGTCGCCGCACCCTACAAGTTCTGCGTCAATAAATTGCTGCAAACTTCGCAGGCGGATGATATCAGCCACTATGTACTTTTAGCGTCAGCGAAACAAACCCTTCAGTCTTGGCTTCGCCAATCCAGCTCCCCTACAGGGGAGCCAAAAGCAGGCGAACGAAGTTCGCCCCTACGGTCTGCAAAACGAGCTTTTCCGAAGATTTCATGCCGCTGTCGCAGCAACGGTGCGTCGAGGTAGCCGCGCCATACAAGGTGCATACTGATAATTCCCGCGTACCTTGAAAATTAAACAGAACCCAAAGCAAAAACCGGACAAGAGAAACAGGCGTTTCAGCCTGTACCCTTATCCGGCGTATCATTTCTGTCGAACGATCTGCCCTCCGAGCAACGGAGCTTATTCTACTATATGTTGCTTTTAAAGTCAAGCGTTTTTGTTTTCCGTCTCCTGCGCTTCGTTGTGCGCCTTTATCGCGGCGGTTATCTCCTTGTCGTTATAGAAGATATAGACAACGACCGAAATCGCGACAAAAATCATTGCGACAAGCGCCGTGTTGCGCACTCCCGCGCTCGTTGCAGCTCCCGTGCCGTCTGCGCCCTTGCCGAGCAGGAGCGAGCACGCGATAACGACTATCGCCTGGCACATCTTGTTGGCAAAGTTGCGCGCGGCGAAGAACATACCCGCTCTGTTCTGTCCTGTCTTTATCGAATCGTACTGCGCGAGATCCGCAAAGATGGACGAGGGGATTATGTTCGTTATCGCTATGGGCATGGCTATAACGAGTCCGATGAGTATCGCGAACGGCTTCGCGCCGATGGCGGTGATGACGAGATTGTAGTTGAAAATGGCGCAGTAGAGCAGAACATAGGCTATGCACGCGCCGAGCAGAAGCGGCTTCTTGCCGACCTTGCGCGCCAAGATATTGACGAGCGGATAGGTCATTATGCCGACGCCTATTGATATAACGGAGACATATGTCACCCACTCGTCGCCGAGGTTCAGGAGATTTGTTATGTAATAGACCTCAGCGGTGTTGAAGAAGGTGAACGCTATCCACATGATGAGATAACCCACGGTGATTATCGCGAAGTTCGGATAAGAGACGGTAGCCTTGAGCGCGTCCCAGATGGACTGGTGATATTCCTTCGGCTCGACATAGTCCTTCTCTTTTATGACAAACGCCGGGATGAGCGCGGCTATTCCGCCGAGCACGCAGAACACGATGAACGGAATGCGCAGAGCCCATATCTCCTCGATGCCGTTTTTCATCAGTATGCTCTTTATCATAGATGTGCAGAAAACCATCGCCGACGAGACGACGTAGAGCAGGCTGACTATAGAATAGAGGAACACTCTCTTGCGCGGCTCGGCGACGACCTCCGCCTGAAGCGCGCTGTAGGGGATGTTATAGAGCGTCGAGAACAGGTAATAGAGCGCGAGCATCACGCCGACCCATATGGCGTTTATGACGCTCGAACCCGCCACGGGCGGGAAGAAGATAAGCAGGCAGAACAGCCCGTAAGGGATAGCCGACCAGCGCATAAAAGAGATGCGCCTGCCGCTCTTTGCCTTGCTGTTGTCAGAAAGGCTCGCGACCCACGGGTCAGTGACAGCGTCGATAACCGTGCCGATTCCGCGGATTATCGCCATGGTCAGCGCAGCTTTCATAAAAAACTGCGGCAGCGTTGTGTTCGAGTTCGTGGGGATGAAGAAGGTCAGCAGGTATGTTGTAATGATACCGTTGATAAGTCCCCTTGCAAAATCCCCGAGGCACAGGGCGAAAATTTTGCCGTTTGTTATTTTTTTCATTGTTTCTCTCTCCTCCCGCCGTCTGCGGCTATTTTGAGAAATTTTTCGCGAAGATGCTTTCTGAACAGCTCGGGCTCTTCGCTCAACGGGCGGTGAGCCGAGTTTTCAAACCAAATTAAGTCTTTGTCCGGCGCTTCTATCGAGTCATAGTAATTCTGAATCAGCGCCGCAGGGGTGTTTTCGTCGCGCCGCCCCTGGAATATGTAATAGGGCATTTCAAATGTATGAAGTTGAGTGGTGAAATCGTAGTTGACGAGCGTCGGCCACATCTGCGTCAGGCAGAGCTTATAGCCTTTTGCCACGCCGTATTTATCTTTTATGCTGAGCTCCGTGGAGAGCAGCATCGGCAGGACGGTGCCTTTGAAGTAGCTCTCTTTTTTGACCGTGTGTCCGCCGTATTTTCCGAGTATGCGCCGCTGGGTCATGAGCCCCTCGAACACCGGCTTATACTGCCCGTTGACGGGCGGACCGACCTGTTCGAGCTTCGCTATGCTCTCCGAATCGTTCGCCTCTTTCGCCTTTCTCATCGCAAAGGCATAGGACAGATTCTCGTTTTCGACTCCGTTAACGACCTGGCCGTAGCCGATATATCCGGCTATCTTATCCGGCACGCGGGCGCAGGCGAATGTGCCGAGCTCGGTACCCCAGCTGCCGCCGACGATAAATATTTTCTCCTTGCCGAGCGTTTTGCAGAGCCATGAGATAAGCTCGGCGCAGTCGGATATCAGCTGTTCGAGCGTCAGGCTCTCTGGGTCGCAGCCGAAATACGAGCCGCCCGTTCCGCGCTGATCCCACGCAACGACCGTGAAGTCGTCCGTCAGCCCGAAGCCGTCTTTAGCCATGTCGTGGCGGTTGGGCACACCCGGTCCGCCGTGGAGAAACAGAATGACCGGATTTTCATTTTTCGTTCCCCAAATGTGAATCGTCTGCTCAAGCCCGCCGAGCGTCACGCGCTCCTTGCGGTCTATCGGATATCTGCCCACAGAAAACACCTCACTCATATCAATAGTCTAATTGTAGCACCTTTCGGCGCGCAAACCAATAAACAAATTATAAAGAATGGAGCCGCCCGAACGGGCAGCCCCAAAATATATAATTTAATTTGCTATATATTTACTATTTACCGCAGGCACATCGAACTCGCCATAGCATTTGAATCCGACGGCAGGCAAGCGGTCAAGCTCAACATAGAATCTGTAATACGGCGCGAAATACGCGTCCATGGAGTCCATGGAATAGACAAGCTCGACTTTTTTTATCTTCTCGCGCGTGATATTACCGTTTTCAATTCCGTCCGCCGAGCCGGAAACATATTCGCCGCCGAGCAGAAGCTTTTCGGCTTCTTTATATAATATTATCGGATAATCGCCGAGTTTTTTCGCGCCGTCAACGGAACTGATTCTTATCGATTCAAGCCCGCCGTTTTCGTTTATATCGAAATACACGCTATTGAAATTATAGCTTTTTATTTTTTTCAAATCGCCGCCTGAGCCGTCATAAACGCGGTATTCCGCGCTCTCTGCGCCGTTTATATCATAGTCTGAAGTGACGCAGAGCACGGGATTTTTGAAGGCGATTACAGAAGAATACTTTTTGATAAAATATTCGGCGGCATCGCGCCCTGTGCCGTTTCCCGCGACAGGCTCGGAAAAGCTTATACTTACTCCGCCCGTTGCAAACGCCGATATCAAGCCGATATCCGTCTCGGCTCTGACGGCATAGAGCGCATCTTCGCTAACCACCCAATCGGAATCCGGCATGGTCTCACGGGTCACGGATTTTATCTCCACGCCCAGTTTTTCAGCGACTTTATTAATATTATCAAGCATATCGTCGCAGCTCAGCGACTGTGCGTTTTTATATACGGGCAGCCGCTTTAAATTCATATCCGCGCTCCACGGGTTCCCTGTAGTATATTCGCTTATGTCGCGGACGATAATTTCGTGCGCTCCCGCGCCCAAGCCCGAAGAGCCGTCGGCACTGGGCGGTATCTTTTGCAGCCTCGCGGGGCTTATCAGCCAATAGCCCAGAAACACCGCCGCGGCTATGCAGAGGCACGCTGCCGCCGTCAGCCAACGGACGGCACTGCGCGGTTTTTGTCTTTCAAAGTCGGTTCTCTTCGGCGCAGCTTCGGATACAAACCGATCGTCAACGCCGCCGAGTGCATCAAATATGTCTTTGTTTTTCATATCGCAAAGCCCTCCTTTTCGAGAAAACTCCTGAGGCTGTCCCTCGTCCGCTTGAGCGACATTTTCACCGCACCCTCGGTCGTTCCGCGCTCTGCGGCTATCTCCGATATGCCGAGCATATACCAATAGCGCTGGACGAAAATTATTCTTCTCTCCCGTTCGAGCGACTCCAAAAAGCGGTTCACCGCATCGCGCAGCAGAGCTGCGTCCGCCTGCATCTCTGTATTTTCATTCCCCGGAATACACCCCGAAAGCTCATCGAGGGCGAGGCTTAGATATTTTTCGCCGCGCTTTTTCGCCCGGCGGGCTTTTAACAAATTCAGCGCGGAATTTCGCGTTATCCTGCCGAGATATGCGCCGAGATTTTCCGGCCTGTTCGGCGGAATGGAGTTCCACGCGCCGAGCATGGCGTCGCTGACGCACTCCTGCGCATCCTCGCGGCACCGCACAACGGCATATGCAATCGTATAGCAATAGCCCGAATATTTTTCTTCGAGCCGAGCCACGGTCTTTTCGTCGCGGGCAAACAGTCCGTCAACAAGCAGTCTGTCCTCCATATTCCGCCTCCTCGCTTTTGAAATCCTCTCACCCTTAAAGACAGCAAAAAGTGCTTTAGGTAACGCATGGCTTTGCCTTTATTTTTATATTATCATATATTCTGGATTTTGGAAAGAAAAACGCCCCGAAGTGTGGGGCGCTGATAAGTTTATTTGCAGAGCCGAGCCTTGCCTGCGAGCTTTTCTGTGCCCCTGTCGCGGAGCGACTGAGGGGTTGGTTTCGCTTCGCTCAAAGCAAGTAGGGGCGGATATCATCCGCCCGCAAAATCTGCACAAATTTATTGGCGCGCAACTTGTGTAGTGTGCGGCGACTCGACGCACCGCTGCCGCGACAGCGGCACGATATGAACTCGCAGGATTTGCACTCTGCCTTCGCGTCCCACTATAATCAAGCTTTTCACACTTCCCGCGTTTCGGCATTTTCTTTTT
>DKDF01000034.1 GCA_002451755.1 Ruminococcaceae bacterium UBA6855 | reverse complement strand
CAATACACAAAGAAACGGCGCTTAGGGTCGATAATCCGCTCGAAAAGATGATAGGCAAGCTCGGCTTCGCGTGCTTCGATATGGCGAGACCCGCAAAGGGAATATATGAACTTGAGACGGAGACGGGGTATCTCGAACTCGGCGGCGAGTTCAAAGCCCTGCTTGTGCCCGGGGAGATAACGCCCGGTCTTGTCAGCGGTACGGGCGATATGCTCGCGGAAAACAGCATTACAAACAGGGCGAGCGGCTTCAAAAGTCTCTGTGATATAGTCGGCGGGGACACAGCGGTTTTCGGGCTCGCGAATGACGCGCTCGGATATATTATCCCTGACAACGATTATTGTATGTTCTTCGCAGGCTACGGCAAGCTTGCGGAAAAGCTGTTTTTCAAAGATTACGCCCATTATCAGGAGATGTTTTCCATCGGCGCGCACACCGCGTCCGTGTTTGCCGCAGGGGTCGAGGACATGATGAAAAGCTTTAAAGCGCGGTTGAATAAATAATTTTTCCCCGGTCACATTGCGTCGACCGGGGAATTTCTTAGATATCTTTAATATAGTATTTGTCTTCAATCCATTTTGCGGGGTTATTTTCTATATATTGGGCTTTTGTCAGATAATCGTCTTCGTCTCGTATTATATGGTCGTAAAATTTGCTTTGCCACAGAGAACCCATTACGATGCCTTTGGATTTGCATAGGCATAAGTAATCGACAGCTATGATTGATTTATATGAGCCAACTATTTTGGATAGCGTAGGGACGGGGCTTGCCCCCGTCCGTTCTTTAGGGATAAAGATAATCAGGTGAATGTGGTTAGGCATGATTGAACAGTAGCTGACTGTTACTTTATATTTGTTTTCAATTGCAAATACAGCTTTATCCGCAATTTTTCCGAGTTCCGTAAGCTCGATGCGCGGACGACCGCAAGGGTCGTCCCTACGGATGCGGGAAAGGGTGCATTTTTTGTCATGAGTGCAGATTGTTACGAAATATGCGCCTTCGCTGCCGTAGTTATATCCTTTTAGTCGTATGGATTTTCTTTTCGGTAATGTATTCATGCCACAATACTAATATAAAAAATCAAAACAGTCAATAGAAATCAATATGAAAACGACAAAAGGGAGCAGAATTTCTGCTCCCTTTTGCCAAACCTGTCTCCTATATATCGGACGAGCCGAGCTCGTCCTTTATCCGCTGTGCGGTCAACACAGGGGATAAATCATTGTTAATTGCCGCGTCCGCGCAATTTGAATATATCGGGTCGCGTGCTGCGAACATTTTATCAAGCGTTTCGCGGCTCTTCGAGAGCGGTCTGCCGTCGAGCGAGAGCAGATCGAGGTCTCTTTTGAGATAATATATGCGCCCGTTGCCCTTGAGAGCGCGGACATTTTCGGGGTCGAGCACTGCGCCGCCGCCCGTTGCGATTATCAGCCCTTTTTCTTTTGCCGCGCTGCGGACAGCCTGCGCTTCAAGCTCCCTGAAACGCTTCTCGCCGTATTGCGAGAATATTTCAGGCACACTCATTCCCGCCGATTCTTCGACGAGCGAATCCGTGTCGACCGCCTTTCGCCCGGTGAGCTTTGAGAGTTCCCCGGCGACGGTCGTCTTGCCGCATCCGGGCATACCGACGAGGACTATATTCTGAACATCGAGCGCGAGCGAACGGAATACGCGCTCGATTTCTTCTTTGCCTATCTCGGCGGAGCAGAAATATTTTGCGCTCTGCGCCGCCTGCGCGACGAGCATATAGAGCCCGCCCGAGCATTTTATCCCGCGTTCGAGCGCCTGCATGATAAGCTCTGTGCGCAGCGGGTTATATATCACATCGAGCACCGCCTCGCAGTGCGGGAATTTGTCGATATTCACCGCCGAGCTGCCGTTGTTCGGATACATTCCGACGGGTGTCGTGTTTATCAATACTTCACAGTCGGCGAGCTTTTCGAGATTATCGTAGTTGTATTCGCCGGAGCGGGAGACTACGGTTATTCTCTCCGCGCCGCCGTCCGATGCCACGGCTCTCGCGGTCAGCGAAGTGCCGCCGCTACCGAGAATGACGACCTTTTTGCCTGCAAAATCTATTCCCGCGCGCTCTGCCATGGATTTGAAGCCGAAATAGTCGGTGTTGAATCCGTGAAGCCCGTCGGGCGTTCTGACAACGGTGTTGACGCTGCCTATTTTCTGAGCCCCCGGGCTGATGTATGAGCAGTAGGGCATGACCGTGCGCTTATATGGAATAGTCACATTGAACGCGTCGAATTCTTCGTTCTCCATGAACTCGCCGACCTTGTCTTTCGGCAGGCTGACCAGTTCATATGAATACAAGCCGAACGCCTCGTGAATGAGCTTCGAGTAGCTGTGACCGAGCTTTTCGCCGATGAGTGCGCACTTCATGTCAGACCTCCGAGTAGCTGCCGAGGAACACGAACAGCTCCGGACTGTCCGAAAGTTCGTCGAGCAGGGCGAGGACTGCGGGGGAGTATACTGACGCTTCGATGTCGAAATAGAACATAAATTCAAAGTCGCTGCCGGCTATCGGGCGGCTCTCAAGCTTTGTGAGGTTGAGCCCGAGGACGGAGAACTTCGAGATGAGCGAATAGAGCGAGCCGGGTCTGTGCGGCAGGGAGAGCATGAGGCTTATTCTGTCCGCGCCGGGGAAGATCATGGCTTTCTTCGAGATGCAGATGAAGCGGGTGAAGTTGCCGTCCGTGTTCTGCACGCGGGTGTCGAGCTTTTTCAGACCGTAGAGATTCGCGCAGCCCGCCGACGAAATAGACGCGGCGTCGTGCCTGCCGCTCTCGTGGAGCATCTTTGCCGCGGCGGCGGTGTTGTCGCACACGGTGACCTTTATGCCGGGGTGCGCCTTGAGGAACTCCGAGCACTGTCCGATTGCCTGCTCGTGGGAGAATATCTCCTTGACATCTTTAAGCTCGGTGCCGGGCAGGACGAGCAGGGAGTGGTCAACTTTCAGCTTGATGCTTCTTACAATATGGAAACGGTAGTTTTTCATCAGGTCGTAGACCTCGTTGACCGTGCCGTAGGTGCTGTTTTCAATCGGGAGAATACCGTATTCGCACAGCCCCTGTTCAACGGCGGCGAACACGCCCTCGAAATTCTTGAAATATGAGATGGACGGAGCAGTAAAGAGCTTGTCGCAGGCGAGCTGGGAATATGCGCCCTCAACGCCCTGGCAGGCGACGGTGCCGTGCTTCGGGAATATCGGCGGAGTGTTTTTGAGAGCATCGGTTATAGTCTCCGAGATAACGCCGCCCTTTGCGGTCAGTCTCTCCTGATAAGAGCGGCTGACATCCATGAGGGTCGCGAAAAATGTGCGGGCGTAGTCCTCGAGCTCTTCGCCTGCCCCCGCCGCCGCGGCGGCAAGGATCTCGCGTTCTCTGCCCTGCTGGAGGACGGGCAGTTTATTTTCTTTTTTATATTCCGCAACGCCGCGCACGGTGTTCATTCTCTGCTTGAAAAGCTCAAGCATCTGCGCGTCGATTGAGTCAAGTTCTTTTCTGTAGTCTGAAAGTTCCATTTTTACCATCTCCGTATGAATTTATTTGCCGAGCACTATATCAAGGACGGTCACTGCCGCCGCCGCTTCGACGCAGGGGACTGCGCGCACCGCGATGCACGGGTCGTGCCTGCCTCTGACTTCGAGGCGCGTCTCTTCGAGCGAATCGAGATCGACGCTCCTCTGCGGCAGACCTATCGACGGGGTCGGCTTGAACGCCGCTCTGAATATTATCGGCATTCCGCTCGTGAGTCCGCCGATGATGCCGCCGTGGTTGTTCGTGACCGTTTTTATCTTGTCGTCAATGAGGCAGTAAGGGTCGTTGTGGACGCTTCCGGTCATGTCCGCCGCAGAGAATCCCGCGCCGAACTCTATTCCGCGCACGCCGCCGATGCCGAATATCATTGAAGATATCCTGCTCTCGACCGAGCCGAATATCGGGTCGCCGAGCCCCGGGCCGAGTCCCGTGACCGCGCATTCGACTATTCCGCCGACGGAGTCGAGCGACTCTTTTGCCTCGATTATTTTCTTTGTCATCTCTTCGCCCGCCTTGTCGTCAATAGTCGGGAAGAGCTTTGCTTTGAGCTTGTCGAAAAGTCCGTTGTCCGGGTTGCATGGGTTAAACGGCGCGTCGTCGATGCCCGCCGCACGCGAGAGATGCGCGGCGACTTTTATGCCCTTTCGCGCGAGTATCTGTTCGCTTATCGCGCCCGCGACGCACAAGGGAGCCGTCAGCCTGCCGGAAAACTGCCCGCCGCCGCTTCGGTCGTTTGCGCCGCCGTATTTGACGAACGCGGGGTAGTCCGCATGGGACGGACGCGGGATATTTTTCATGTTTTCGTAGTCCGCGGGACGGATGTTGCTGTTGCGTATTATTGCGCAGAGCGCCGCCCCCGTTGTTCTGCCGCCGAGCAGACCGCACAGAAATTCAGGCCTGTCCTCCTCTTTTCGCGGAGTGCTCCACGCCTTGCCGCCCATTCTGCGGCGCATGAACTGCATTGTCTGCTCCTCGTCTATCGTTTCGCCTGCGGGCAGTCCCTCAATAACAACTCCGACTGCGCTCGCGTGCGATTCGCCGAACACCGTGAGCTTTATGTTCTGTCCGTTTTCAGATGACATCCGCTTTGCCTCCCAGCTTTCTGTAGTCTTCAAAGAAGTTCGGATATGATTTGTTCACTGCCTGCGCGTCGTGTATAATAACGGGATTTTCGCATATGCACGCCGCGACTGCCGCCGCCATGACGATGCGGTGATCGTTGAACGAATCGACCTCGCCGCCCGGGAGTGTGCCTGTGCCGTGGACGGTCAGGGAATCCTCCGTGCTTTCGGCCGAACCGCCGAGTGAATTTATCATCTTTTCGACCGCTTCAATGCGGTCGCTCTCTTTTATTCTGAGCCGCGCGGCGTTTGTAAAAATTGTATCGCCCAAAGCCGCGCATGCAGTTGCCGCGAGGGTCGGGAAGAGATCGGGACACTGCGAAATGTCTATTTTAATGCCGCGAAGCCCGTTCCCGCGAACTGAAATTATATCGCCGTATTTTACATCCGCGCCGAAGTTTTTCAGTATATTCACAACCGCGCGGTCGCTCTGGCGGCTGTCGAGAGACAGCCCCGTGATATCCGTCTCTCCGCCGAGCGCGCCTGCGCAAAGAAAGAACGCGGCGTTTGACCAGTCGCCCTGAACGCGCGGGGAGTCGGGCTCGATATATTTCTGCGGACCTTTTATTTTGTATCCGCTCGGGGTCTCTTCTATATTGATAGAAAAGCTTGTGAGCGTATCGAGCGTCATGTCGATATACCCGACCGATTCGCGTTTGCCCTCTATTACTATTTCGCTGTCGCCGTCAAGCAGCGGCAGGGCGAAAAGCAGACCGGATATGAACTGCGAGCTGATGTTTCCGGGGACTTTGAACACGCCCGCGTGAAGCTGCCCCGAGACTTTTATCGGCAGATTATCGGCGGAAATCACTGCGCCGTTTTCTCTGAGCGCATTGCTGAGCGCCGACATCGGGCGCTCCGGCAGCCTGCCGTGGCCGATGAATTCTGCGCTTATTCCGAGCGCCGAAGCGACGGGGAGCAGGAAGCGCAGAGTCGTTCCGCTCTCGCCACAGTCGAGAATGCCGCCGTCATGCAGCTCATTGAGACATCGAAAGGTTGCGCGCGTGTCCTCGGAGGTGCAGAGCGATTCGGAATTTTTGCCGCCTGCGAGCGCCACGGCTGTCATCAGCCTGTGCGCATGCGACTTCGATGGCGGAGCTTCGAGAGTGCCACGAAGCGTGCCCGGTGTTATCCTGATATCCATTGCGCCCTCCGTCAAAGAGAATATATGCTTTCGAGCGCGTCCGGGCTTGTCTTATATAGGATGCACTCGCCGATTTTCGTCGGCAGAATGAGATTTATTCCCGCCGAGCTGCATTTTTTGTCTCGGTGCATGACTCCCGCAAGCTCGTGAAGCGAAATGTCGGTCGAGACGGGAAGCCCGTTTCGCACCATAACTTTTTTCACGCGCTCCGATATATCATCTTTGCACACGCCGAGCTTCTGCGCCGCGATGTAGGCGCGAACAGTGCCTATCGCCACCGCGTGACCGTGTGAAACAGCAAAATCGCTGCAGCGCTCTATCGCGTGCCCGAGCGTATGCCCGAGATTGAGCTTCTGCCGCTCGCCCGTGTCAAACTCATCGCGCGAGACTATGTCGCTCTTTATCTCGACGCAGCGGCGCACGATGCTCTCGATATTGCCCTTTACATCGCCTGATTCGAAAATTTCAAAGAGATTTTCGTCGGAGATTATGCCGTATTTTATGCTCTCCGCTGCGCCGTCGGCAAAGAGCGAATCGCTCAGCGTGTCGAAGCAATCGGGGTCGCACAAAACGAGCGACGGCTGATGAAACGCCCCGGCGAGGTTCTTTCCCTCGGGGAGATTGACTCCCGTTTTGCCGCCGACCGAGGAATCGACCGCCGCCAGGAGCGTTGTCGGTATCTGGACGAATCTGACTCCGCGCAGATACGCGCTCGCCGCAAAGCCGGTTACATCGCCGACTATTCCGCCGCCCAGGGCTATGAATATATCGCTCCGGTTGAGGCTGAGCTGCGCCGCGAACGAGAGAATGTCGCCTACTGTTTTGAGGCTCTTGTGCTCCTCGCCGTCCTCAAAGACGAACTTCTCGCAGTTTATCCCCGCGCTTTTCAGCGACTCGAGCGCGGCTTTTGAATATAGCCCGCCCACCGTGCGGTCGGTTATCAGCAAAGCTCTGCCGGCGCCCGTGTATTCTTTTATAAGCTCTCCGGCTCTTTTTAATATCCCGCGCTCAATGAGCACATCGTATTCGGTCGATGCCCTGACTTTTACGGTCTGCATGGTCTTCACTCCTGTTTTTTTATCCGCAGATGGCTTTTCTCTTTGTGCCGTCCTCGAGCAGGGCTTCGAGCTTCGCCCTGTCGTTTGACGCTATCGCGTCGCGGTATTCGGTCAGATTATTTATAATATTATCTATTTCGTTCAAAAGATTGTCGCCGTTTTCGAGGAACAGCTCGCTCCACATATTGGAGTTGAGCGACGCGACGCGCGTCATGTCCCTGTAGCTGCCCGCGCTCATGCCCGTGTGTTCGAGTGCGGTCGGGCTTTTAATATATGCACTGGCAACGACGTGCGCGAGCTGAGAAGTGTAGGCGATGATCCTGTCGTGCTGTTCGGGAGAAACAACGGTGATGCTGCCGAAGCCTATCGAGAGGAACATCTGCTTTATCTCGTGCAGCAGTGCGATGTCCGTGCCGCCGTCGGGGGTCAGGATCATTGAAGCGTTGTTGAACAGCATGCCGAACGAGCTGTCGAATCCCCATCTCTCGACGCCCGCCATCGGGTGGCCGCCGATGAATTCAAAGCCGTGGGCTTTTGCAAGCTCGTGAGCGGGTGTAAAGACGTATCGCTTTACACCGGAGCAGTCTATAACGACCGCGCCTTTTTTGATTATATCCGCCTTGCTCTGAAGAAATTCGACCGTTGATTCGGGATAGAGCGCGATTATAACTCTGTCGCACTGCGCGAGGATATCGTCCGTCAGTTCGCCGTCTATCGCGCCGACGAGCTTCGCCTTGAGCATGACGCTCTCGTTTATATCAAGACCGTAAACTTCGCTGTCCGTGTTGTCTTTGAACGCTTTTGCCATTGAACCGCCTATGAGTCCGAGGCCTATAACTGCTGCTTTCATAATTATTATATCCTTTCGACAGACTGTTGGCAACATTACATTTTATATGCGAACGGGCGGATGCTGTTGACGCCCTTGACCACATCGTCGAACGCCTCGGGGGTCAGCGACTGCGGACCGTCGCAGAGCGCGTGCTCGGGGTCGTTGTGGACTTCGATAATAAGTCCGTCCGCTCCGGCGGCGGTGGCTGCAAAGGCCATGGGCTTTACAAGCTTCGAAATGCCGGTCGCATGGCTGGGGTCGACGATTATCGGCAGATGCGAGAGAGTTTTGATAGAGGGAACAGCCGAAACATCGAGGGTGTTTCTGGTATAAGTCTCGAAAGTCCTGATTCCGCGCTCGCAGAGGATAACGTTCATGTTGCCGCCCGCCATGATGTATTCGGCGCTCATGAGAAGCTCCTGCAGGGTGTTCGCAAGTCCGCGCTTGAGAAGTATGGGCTTGTTGATATGACCGAGCTGCTTCAAGAGCTCGAAGTTCTGCATGTTGCGCGCGCCGACCTGAATGACATCGACATCGTCGAACAGCGGCAGCTGAGACAGATCCATGATTTCGGTAACTATCGGCATGCCGGTCAGCTTCTTTGCCTCGAGCAGGAGCTTGAGACCCTCTGCGCGCAGACCCTGGAAAGCGTAGGGCGAGGTGCGGGGCTTGAACGCGCCGCCGCGAAGCAGTGTTGCGCCGGATTTCTGAACCGCCTGCGCGATGCCGCAGACCTGCTCTTCCGATTCAACGGAGCAGGGTCCCGCGATAATCTGGAAGTTGCCGCCGCCGATCTTGATATCTTTTTCTTTGTCGATGACGACTACCGTATCCTCGGGATGGAACTTTCTGTTCGCGTTCTTGTACGGCTCCTGAATTCTCTTGACATCCTCGACGATATCGAGAGCCTTGATAAGATCGATGTCGATTCCCGATGTGTCGCCGACGAGTCCGAGCACGGTGTTGTGCTCGCCGAGGCTGCTGTGAACCGTGATGCCGAGGCTTTCAAGCCAGTTCACAAGATTGTCGCGCTGATCTTCGTTGTAATTTTCTCTAAGAATAACTACCATTGTTTTTCCCTCCGGTGAAAAATTGTAAAATAAAAAACCCCCGCAGCGTTCAACTGCGGGGGAGATTACCAAGTTTTGTGCGCTTCAAGCGCGGCTCGGTGCTGTCATTTCCCTGTCTGCGGTCAAACGCAAATAAGCCTTACCGTAAAAGTAGGTAAAGCTAAAGTAATAGGGAAAATATTTAGCTGTCAGTTTTGCTGAAAGCTTCATAATGATGACCTCACTGTCTTGTTGCTCCTATGATAACAGCATGAAAGGCGTTTGTAAATAGAAAATCTCAAAAAAATCCCGAAAAAGCCGAAGTTTGTTGAATCTCTATAAAAATACTGTGGATTTTCCGAGCTGTATCTGTAAAAAATATTTTGATTCCGTGCGGAAAATGGTATAATTATATCGACAGAAACGGAGTGATACAGATGAAAAACGAACTTTCGCAGATAATATCGCAGTCCCGCTCGCTCGTATTTTTCGGCGGAGCGGGCGTCTCGACGGAGAGCGGGATACCCGATTTCAGAAGCGTTGACGGGCTGTATAATCAGAAATATGACTACCCGCCCGAGCAGATGCTCAGCCATACATTCTTCGAGCGCAGGACGGAGGATTTCTACAGATTCTATCGCGACAAAATACTTTCATATGCCGTCTCAGCAAAGCCGAACGCCGCGCATAAAAAGCTCGCCGAGCTTGAAGAGAAGGGTATACTCTCGGCTGTCGTGACCCAGAACATAGACGGTCTGCATCAGGCGGCGGGGAGCAAAAATGTGTTTGAACTGCACGGCAGCGTGCTCAGAAACTACTGCACGCGATGCGGCAGGAGCTTTGATATTGACTATATGATAAACAGCGAGGGCGTGCCGCACTGCTCCTGCGGTGGGGTGATAAAGCCCGATGTCGTGCTCTATGAAGAGGCACTCGACGACGAAACGGTGCGCGGCGCAGTCAGCGCGATAGCCTCAGCCGACACGCTGATAATCGCGGGGACGAGCATGGTCGTCTATCCGGCGGCGGGACTGGTGAACTACTTTAGCGGCAAACATCTCGTAGTCATAAATATGAGTCCGACTTCGGCGGATTCGCGAGCCGATCTATTGATCTGCGGCAAGGTCGGCGAAGTGCTCGGAGGGATAGAAATATGAAAAATAATTTCAAAAGCGGGCTGCAAAAGGCGCTTGACGAGCTTGAAAATATAACTCCGCTCAAGCCTTTTAATTGCGGAAAGCTCTGTTCGGCGCGCTGTTGCTCCGGCGGGGACAATGACGGTATGGGTCTGTTCCCGGGCGAAAAAGAGCTGCTCGAAAACTGCGGGGATTTTGAAATAAATGATTTCGAGGGCAACTTCGGCGAGCCCGTAATCGTCTGCCGCGGCGGCTGCGACAGGCGCAAAAGACCGCTTGCGTGCAGGATATTCCCGCTGTTTCCGCTCGCGGTCGAGCGCGAAAACGAAATTGTTATAGTGCCCGTACCCGACCCGCGCGCGGGTATGTGTCCGCTGCTCCGCTGCCCGGAGAAAATCGACCGAAGGTTTTACAGAGCCGTGCGCCGCGCCGGCGAATACCTCCTGCGCGATGAGGAAACCCGAAAATATCTCCTTGAACTCAGTTCCGAGATAACCGATATCGCCGAGCTTGCGGAGAGGCTGTAAAACATTGCTTAAAAATTTATTGATTATATTTTTTAACCGAGCGGGCTAACCACTCGGTCCTGGCTTCGCCAATCCGGCTCCCCAGCAGGGAATCTGAAAAGCAAGCGAGCGAAGTC
>DKDF01000001.1 GCA_002451755.1 Ruminococcaceae bacterium UBA6855 | reverse complement strand
CTACTCTATAATACAAGGAAGAGGTTATAAATGAAGGTTTATGTTATTCACGGACCCAATATGAATATGCTCGGCATAAGGGAGCCTGATATCTACGGCAGGCAGACTTATGACGATCTTGTTGAATATATCCGCGCGCGCTGCGAAGAGAACGGCATGGAGCCCGAGTTTTTTCAGTCGAACCACGAGGGCACGCTCGTTGATATAATCCAGCAGGCGTATTATGAGAAAGTTGATGCGATAATAATCAACCCCGCGGCCTATACTCATACGAGCATCGCGATACATGACGCGCTTAAGGCGGTCGGTATTCCGACGGTCGAGGTGCATCTGTCAAATATTTCCGCGCGCGAGGAGTTCCGCGAGAATTCATATATAACCCCCGCCTGCGTCAAAACATATATCGGTTTCGGCTTTGAGGGCTATGAAAAGGCGGTAAAGCACCTGAAAAAGCACTATTGCAAGGACTGAAGCAAAAAGTTTACAAAGCGTTAACCGATTTTGTGGTTCTTTGATATAAAATAAGCTAAAGAGACACAGAAAAACTTTTGGGGGAAAAGATGACAGGCTATATCAAAGCTTTCAAGCCCGAGCTCAAAATCAAGGATTATGAGCTCTACCGCGGAGTATACTGCTCCGAGTGCAGGGTGCTCGGCAGACTCTATACCCCGATAGCGAGAATGCTTTTGAGCTATGATTTCACTTTTCTCTCGATAGTCCGCCTGGCTCTGCAGGAGCAGTGCGGAAAATTTGAAAAAGGACGCTGCTGCGTGAATCCAGCGAAGAAGTGCCTCAAATGCACCGAGGACGCGGAGCTCGAGCGCAGTGCCGATGTTGTTATAATCGTCTCTTATTATAAACTGCTCGACGATATCGCGGACGGCGGATTTTTCAAGCGCCTTGCGTGCCGGCTTATAAAGCCCGCGCTTTCGCTCATGCACAAAAAAGCCGCGAGACGGCAGGAGATGCTCGACCGCGCCGTCGCCGCCGCAATGGAAGAACAGCAAAGAATCGAAAAATCCGGCACAGAGTCGATCGACGAGGCGGCGGATCCGTCCGGCAAGATGCTCGCCGCAATATTCTCTCAGGGATACTACGGCGAGGATAAGATGCAGCTGTGGCGCTTCGGCTATCTTCTGGGCAGGTGGATATATCTGCTCGATGCCGTTGACGATATCGAAAAAGATATAAAGAGCGGGTCATATAATCCGTTAAAAGCAAGGTTTCCCGATGCAAACAGTCTCTCGGGCGATGAGTTTAGAAAATTTGCCGAAGAGCGCCTTGACCTCACTGCCGGCGAGACGGCAAACGCACTGAACGGGCTGAAGTTCAACCGATTCGGGGATATAATAGAAAATGTGGTCTGCGACGGAATGCTCGCTTCGCAGACGGAAGTATTCAGAAAGAAAGAGGGTGTGAAGAATGAAAAAGAATCCGTTCTCGGTTCTCGGAGTGCCGGACACGGCGAGTGATGAGCAGATAAGAAACGCTTATCGCGAGCTCGCCCGCAAATACAGCGACTCGTCGGACGACGGCAAGATGCAGGAACTCAACGACGCATATGATCAGATAGTCATGCTTCGTGGCGGACTCGGCGGCTCTTCGTCCTCATCGTCTTCGCGCTCTTCGTCATATGCGAACAATATGTCCGACCTTTCCGATATACGCGAAAAAATACGCAGCGGCAGGATAGAGGACGCATTGGTTCTGCTCGACGGAATCCCCGAGCAGTATCGCACCGCGGAGTGGTATTATCTCAAGGGCGCGGCTCAGCAGAGACGCGGCTGGCTCGACTATGCATCCGAGAATTTTGACCGCGCGTGCAGGATGGATCCCAACAACCGCGAATATGCGGCGGCAAAGGAAAATCTCGATTCGTCGAAAAACGGCGGCTTCCGCAGCACACGCAAATCGTCGAACAGCTGCGGCGCCTGCGATGTCTGCTCCGGCCTGCTTTGCGCCGACTGCTGCTGTGAGTGCATGGGCGGCGACCTTATCCCGTGCTGTTGAGGCTGATATATGAAACGCGAAATGAAAAAAACATCAAAAATAGCTCTCAGCGCCGTTTTTGCGGCGCTGTCTGTCGCTCTTATGGCGCTGATCTCGCTCATACCGAATCTTGAACTCGCGCTCCCCGCGATATCGAGTTTGTTTGTCGCGGTCATCGTCATTGAGATAAATAAAAAATGGGCGCTCGGCGTGTGGGCGGCGGTGTCCGTGCTGTCGCTGATAGTTGTCCCTAATAAAGAGGCGGCGATAATCTACGCAGTCTTTTTCGGCTATTATCCCGTGCTCAAATCCGTGCTCGAGAGCAAAACGCCGCGCGCGGTCGAGTATATTATAAAAGTGCTGACCTTTGCGGGCGTTATGACTCTGTCATATTTTTTGATGATAAAATTTATGGGCATCGACCCCGACCTGCCGGACTTTCTCGGCAAGTGGGCGATACCCGCGATAGCGCTGCTCGGCATAATCGCATTTTTGCTCTATGATTACGCCCTGTCAAAGCTGATTACATTCTATTGCCTGCGCCTGAGCAGCAAGCTGAGAAAGATACTTAAATAAATATATCCGCACTGATTTTGCAGATATAAAAAGTTAAACCGACCTGTGTTTCTTAGGTCGGTTTTTGTCATTATATAAGCGGCGATAGGGGAGTGTACAATATTACAAAGGCGGATATTATCCGCCCGCGAAATCTGCACAATTTTATTGGCGTGCATTTGTAGGGTGCGGCGACTCGACGCACCGCTGCCGCGCAAGCGGCACGGAATTCTCGAAATGTCTATTACCAATCGTTCGTATGGAAAGCCCCTGCGGCTGTTTGCTATTTTAAAGGCTTAGTGTAGTTAAATAGACTAAGGCAAAACTCGGTCGTTGGCTTTTTTGCAAAGTAAAAGCAAGTAATCAGCCGACCTTAATAATCAAACTTTCAATAGCCGTGCCGCAGTGTTCGATAAGCCAATTGATAGGAGCGAGGGAACGGCTTGCG
>DKDF01000110.1 GCA_002451755.1 Ruminococcaceae bacterium UBA6855 | reverse complement strand
CAAATTTTTTTCAAAGCTTTCAAGCGATATCAATAAGCCAAACGGCATATTTTCGGCGAACCGCAGTGACTATAAAGAAAAGCTCTATCCGCGCCCGGTGACGGAGCTTATGGGCGTCGGCGGATCAACGCGCGACAAGCTCTTTTCGGTCGGCATATTCACTATCGGCGACCTCGCCTCCGCATCAAATGAGCTTGTCAAGCAACTGCTCGGCAAGCCGGGAGATTATCTTCTGAAAGCTGTCCGAGGGCTCGACTGCGACCCCGTCCGCCGTTACGGCGACAAGCCCGCGCCTAAAAGCATCGGACGCAGCGTGACTCTGCCCGAAGATGTTACAGACGCTCTGCGCGTGCGCGGAATTTTCGCCGAGCTTGCCGATGATATATCCTCGAAGCTGCGCCGCGAGGGGATGCTCGCCGGTGCGGTTCAGGTGCAGATAAAAGACAATACTTTCAAAACTTCGCAGTATCAGAAAAAGCTTTCAAATCCGACCCGCATCGCCGATGAGCTTCTTTCGGCGGCGATAGGGCTTGTCCGCTCGAATAACGCCCTGCGCGTGCCCGCACGCCTTGTTGGCATGACCGCCTGCGACCTTGTCGGCGAGGATGAGGGCTTTCAGCTCTCATTTGACTTCGACCAGACTCACGCCGACAGCATGGAACAGCTCGGCAGCCGCGTCGACGGTCTGAGGGACAAGTACGGCAAGCAGATAATCAGACGCGCGTCTCAGCTCAATAATGAGCAAAAAGAATCAAAAGATAAAAAATAGTTATATTTTCATAAAATTTGCGCCAAAAAATGATGAAATTGCACGAAAAAATGTTGACAAAATTTTTAAATTTGTTATCATAGTCCTAATGATGCTTATCAAAGGAGTGGAATATGGATCGCGATCTCGGCAAATTCAGCGATGAACAGCTCTGCTCTATGGCTGCCTCGGGCGATGATTCCGCAATGGCGGAGCTCATCAGCCGCATAACGCCGCTCGCCGGCGCAAAGGCCGCAATGTACAACAACGGCGATATCCACAGGGACGATCTTTTCCAGGAGGGTATGATAGCCTTCATAACGGCGGTCAATACCTATGACCCGAAGAAAAACGCATCGTTCAGAACATATGCCGCCGCGTGCATCAATAACCGTATTATCTCCGTGCTCAGAAGCAGAAACGCACAGAAAAATATCCCGCAGGACATGATGCAGAACATCGACGACGGGGAAGAGGTTCAGGACTTCTCCGCCGATCCGCAGAATATATATTCCGCGCAGGAGGACGACGCAAGGTTTGAAGATCTGCTCAGCGAAAAGCTGACCGATTTTGAACGCCGCGTTCTGACTCTCAGAGCGGAAAAGCTGAGCTATGAAGAAATAGCCGAGCGCCTCGGCACCAATTCAAAAGCTGTTGACAATGCTCTTCAGCGCATAAGGCGCAAACTCGCTTCCGACAGCCGTCGGTAATCGCAAATACATCCGACCGGCGCTGTTCAGATAAATGCCCGCGTAGCTTAAAAGCAGAGCGTTGAAGTTCAAAGGCGGCGGTGCGATTCCGTCCAGGGGCGACTATACTATCAAGTGAGGTTAGACAAATGTACGAAGACAAGACTCTCATCTGCAAAGACTGCCATAAGGAATTCGTTTTCACGGCCGGCGAGCAGGAGTTCTATGCTGAGAAAGGCTTTGTAAACGAGCCGCAGCGCTGCAAGGCTTGCCGCCAGGCGAAGAAGGCAAGCACGATGTACGAGGCAGTTTGCGATGATTGCGGCGGAGTCGCAAGAGTTCCTTTCAAGCCCAGCGAGGACAAGCCTGTTTATTGCAGCGCTTGCTTTGAGAAGAGAAAAAACAACGCATAAGGATATTTTAATATAGTTCTATGCAAACGGAGCAGGGCGGTTTATACCGTCCTGCTCCGTTTTTATGCTTTGTTTATGCTGCTTTATTTCAGCCTTTCTTCAAAATCAACTATGCGGCAGTTTGAATATCTCTTGAGACATTCGTCAAATCCGCAGCTGAGAAAATCCGAATCGTGGCAGTCGGAGGAGAGAATGAACTCGCCTCCGCGCTCGGTGATGTACTCGGCAATGTCCAAAGCTGGGTAGGGAGTCACGCGGCAGTTTCTTGCGATAGCTCCGGTGTTTATCTCGAACGGCACCTTGAGCTTCAGCAGCTCATCTGCGGCAGCCTGCCATGCCTCAATATATCGTGGGTCTTTTGTCGAAAACAGGCAGTCGTTCTCGTTGAACTTTGTCACAAGATCAAAATGCCCGATGAACGACGGATTTATTTTCTCTCCGAGCTTCGCGACATTTTCATAATATGCCTGCGAAAAGCTTATAAATGAGCCGCCGAAATATTTGTTGACATAGTCAATTTGGTGCTGCGCCGGCGATTCGTCAACGGGGACATAAACATCTCCCGCCTTCACATAGTGAACCGAACCGATCGTGTAGTCGAACTCCGACAGATCGGTCTCGTCTGTGTAAAGATCTGCTTCAAGACCGATGTATATCCTGATCTTGTCTGCATATTTTTCGCGCAGGGCTTTGAGCTCGTCTATATATCTGCGCGTCTCATCTGTCGTCATGCAATATGACGGGTCAATCGATGTGTGCGAATGGCCGGAGAACCCGAGCGCTGTGAAGCCCTGATTTATTGCGGCAAGAATCATTTCTTCTGCGGTGTTCTTTCCGTCGCAGTATGTTGTGTGAGTGTGAAAATTTTTCAGTTCCATGTCTTTGCCCTTACTTTCTGAGTGATCTGTTTATTGCGCAGAGTATGCCGCGTATCGAAGCGTAGTTGATGTTGTGTGATATGCCGACGCCGAACAGCTGCTTGCCGGCAGGCGAGGTGAGGTGAATGTAGGAGACGGCCTTTGCGTCCGAGCCTATCGATATGGCGTGCTCTGAGTAGTCGACGAAGCTGTATCCCGTCACGCCGACTGTCGCGAGCGCGTTGAAGAATGCGTCGATAGGACCGTTACCTTTGCCGACGATTTTTCTGTCTCCGTCTCCGTCGTGACGGAGCACGCCCTCAAACCTGACCTTCGGCGAGGTGTCATTGACCTCGTTCTCTTCGTAGAATTTGTGGCTGATAAGCGAATAGGGACCGTGAATGTCGATGTATTCGCGCCTGAACAGCTCCATGACCTCGTCCGCGCTTATCTCCCTGCCGACCTCGTCACAGTAGTGCTTGACCGCACGACCGAATTCGGGATGCATCGCCTTTGGCAGATTGTAGCCGAAGTTGTTCGCCATTATGAATGCTGCGCCGCCCTTGCCGGACTGGCTGTTGATGCGGATTATCGGCTCATATTCGCGTCCGAGATCGGACGGGTCTATCGGAAGATACGGCACTTCCCAGTAGTCGCCGCCGTGGTCTTTCATATACTGCTCGCCCTTGTTTATCGCGTCCTGATGCGAACCCGAGAACGCGGTGAAAACAAGCTCGCCAGAGTACGGATGCCGCGGCTCAACGTGCATATGCGTCGTGCGCTCGTATATGTCTTTTATCGCGTTTATGTCGTGCAGATCAAGCTCCGGGTCGATGCCCTGAGTATAAAGATTGAGCGCGAGGGTTATGAGATCGACATTTCCCGTCCGCTCGCCGTTTCCGAAGAGCGTGCCCTCGATTCTTTCAGCCCCCGCGAGCATACCGAGCTCCGCCGCGGCGACTGCCGTTCCGCGGTCGTTGTGCGGGTGCAGACTGATTATTGCATTTTCGCGGTGGGGGAGACAGCGGCAGAAATATTCTATCTGATCCGCGAAAAGATTCGGCGTGCTGCTCTCGACTGTCGAGGGGAGATTCAGTATCACTTTGTTGTCCTCGTCCGCGCCGAGCGCGTCCATGACCGCCGCGCAGATGTCTGCGGCAAAGTCCGTCTCCGTGCCCATGAAGCTCTCGGGCGAATATTCATATATAATGTTTGTGCCGTCAGCTTTTGCCTCGTCGCCGAGCTGCTTTATGAGCTTTGCCGCGTTGACGGCAATATCAGTAACGCCCTGCTTGTCTGTGTTGAACACGACTTTTCTCTGCAAAGCGGAGGTGGAGTTATAGAAATGGAAGATGACATTCTTGGCGCCCTTTATCGCCTCGAAAGTCTTTCTTATAAGATGCTCGCGCGACTGCACAAGCACCTGTATCTTCACGTCGTCCGGGATATATCCGCCGTCTATCAGCGCACGGAGTATCTCATATTCCGTCTCGCTTGCCGACGGGAACCCGACTTCGATCTCCTTTATACCAATGGCGCAGAGCGTCTTGAACATCTCCAGCTTTTCCGGCAGGTTCATCGGATCGATGAGCGCCTGATTGCCGTCTCTGAGATCGACACTGCACCATGTCGGCGCGCGCTCGATTTTATTGCACGGCCATGTGCGCGATTCAAGCTCAACAGGCTTGAACGGTATGTATTTTTTGCAGCCCTCTTTCATTTTGAAAACCTCCCAAAATAAAACACCCCTACGCAAAAAGCATAGGGGTGTGAAGCTTCACACGGTACCACCCTAATTCGGCGAAAACGCCCTCAGAGGTCTCTGATAAGACCCGGCATGTAACGCTGCCAGACGGATCGCCCTATACATCCGCGGACTTTGAGGCGATCGACTCCGGAATGAGCTATACATCTGCATCGCGGCACCGCTCTCAGCAAACGCGGCTCTCTTGGGCTCGCGGGTGCAGATCTTGTTTCCTTCACAGTCTTTGCAGTTGAATTATACCAAATCTCGGTGATTTGTCAAGGGTGGGTGAATCGACAGTTGTTATTAATGTATATATAATAACGCCCAACGCCACTGAACGCCCGGATAAGTGTAAAAGAAGTTGATAAAAAGGTTAAAAAAGTTGGAAAAAGGTGTTGACAAAAGGAGCTGGGAGTGGTAATATAGTCGAGCACTTGAGGGACGGGACAGCGCGAGAGCGCAGAACGTTCGGAAATGAGAGTGCCGAGTACCTTGAAAATTAAACAACGAAAGAAACAAGGAACCCTGAGATTCGCGTCATAAAAGACGCAAAAAGTAATTCCGGGAAACGAAAGTTTCTTGGTAAAAAAGAGCAGAACAAGCTCTGAAATTGATTGTAGCCGCTTAGGCGGATATGATACGAATTTTAGAGAGTTTGATCCTGGCTCAGGATGAACGCTGGCGGCGTGCCTAA
>DKDF01000037.1:10066-17458 GCA_002451755.1 Ruminococcaceae bacterium UBA6855 | reverse complement strand
ACGAAAATAAAACCGGAATCAGTTTGCAGTCTCAAAAGGCAAAACCAATTTTACCGGAAAACGAACAAAGGATAAGCGAAATGCAAAAAGCAATTATCACCATACTTGCGACCGGAAAAAACATGACGTTAGCACAGATTACTTCCTATTTAATTCTATGCGGCAAATCAGAATCTGCGGCAGAAGTTGATAAACAGGTAAATGAACTGGTTGACAAAGGAATCGTTGAAATGAATCAGCTTTGTCCGAAAGATATCAAGACAATACAGGATAAAAACCTGAAAATACAGTATGTAAATTGTTACCGGATTTGTTTTGGAGCAGAGGAGTATGTTAAAAGTGCGAATGCACCCTATGATTATGAAATAAACCCGAATATTCTGGCAGGTGGATTTGGCGGGTTGATTTATTATTATTCAACAACCATTTTATGGAATCAGATTATTTTAAATCATTTTGCCAATAATAATCCGGTGAAATATTTTCGAATTTCGGATTATATTATAACACCGACATTTCAGACGATCCAAATACCTTTGTATATCGAGACAGACAGTGGAAATTATTTTTTTGAATATATTCACAACATTTCTCCGGTACAATTGCATTACCGGTTTCTGCGCTGGGCGCAGCTGCAAAAAATGTTTAAAAAAAATATTACCTTTGTTGTGGTTTCAAAATCCGAATACAATCTATACAAGGCAAAATACTGGCTTCGCCAGGAAACTCTTCAAAGTTCCTGCCTGTTTATACATAACATTGCTTATACGGTCACACGCAGCTGGTTTTTGCAGCAACCCGGAAAATTATTGACATATACGGATATTTTATAACGAAAACCACTTGACAATACCAAACCACAATGGTATATTATAGAAGTATGCCGCACAACGAGGTTATAGTTCTGCCCATTTTTACATAAGGCAGGCGCCGTAGTTGGCGAGTAAATTTATAGGAGGTGCTATATGTACGCAATTATAGCAACCGGTGGTAAACAGTATAAAGTAGAAGAAGGCGACGTGATCAAAGTTGAAAAACTTGGCGTGGAAGCCGGACAGACTGTTACTTTTGACCAGGTATTAGTAGTAAGTGACAAGGAGACGAAAGTAGGTACTCCTACCGTAGACGGTGCTTCTGTTTCTGCAACAGTAGTAGCTGAGGGCAAAGGTAAAAAGGTTATTGTTTACAGATATAAGAGAAAAACCGGATACCACAAAAAGAATGGTCATAGACAGCCATTTACTCAGGTAAAGATTGACAAGATCAATGCATAAGCTAGGAGTAGACACTTTTTAAAAAGAAGGTGAGTCTATGATAGAAGTTCGAGTAAAAAAGTCTGATAGTGGTGACATTATTGGATTTCATATGTCCGGTCATGCAGGGTATGCAGAATATGGTTCAGACATTGTCTGTGCGGGTGTTTCGACACTTGCCATAAACTGCATCAATTCCATTGAGGAATTTACCGACACCAAGTTTGATCTGGTGCAGAATGACAACGATGGATTACTTGATTTTACCTGCAAGGAACCGCTGGACAGTGGTGCCGTGTTACTGCTGAAGTCCTTGTTTAAAGGGATTCAGGGGATACAGGAGTCGTATGGAAAACAATATGTTACATTTCATTAATTTTTGTTAGGAGGGAAATGTCATGATGAAAATGAACCTTCAGTTGTTCGCTCATAAAAAAGGTATGGGTTCTACAAAGAACGGCCGTGATTCTGAGTCCAAGAGACTCGGCGTCAAGAGAGGCGACGGTCAGTTCGTTCTCGCAGGCAATGTCCTTGTCAGACAGCGCGGAACCCACATCCATCCCGGCAACAACGTCGGCAAGGGTTCTGATGACACCCTCTTCGCTCTCGTCGACGGCAACGTCAAGTTCGAGAGAATGGGCAAGGATCGCAAGAAAGTCAGCGTTTACGCTGTCGAGCAGTAATCTGCCCGAATTTTTAAAATTACAGCTTCGCTTCGGCGGAGCTGTTTTTTTATTCAACACTTAAAATCACTTATATATTGCTTCGATATGCGTAATAATGCACGCTTAACAAGACATTCTGTATACCTTTTATATATAGGGCATTTTCGGGCAAGAAATCCGTCGAAAAATGCAAGCTGAAAGCCCAGAGGATGTGACGGTACGGCGGCGGGTAATTATCAGAAAGTGTAAAGTGTTTTACTTTACACTTTTTCAGCCTTTTTTGCAGGTAAATTTATGTAAAGCGGAGAGGTTTACACATCTTGTTTATTTTTCTTTGCCGGTATAGTTTGATGCGCGGTGAAATAGGTCGGCGAGGTTTGAAAATGATTCTTTGAAAACATCAAAGAGTCAAATTTGTTACGGATTTTCATTGATTTGTAACCATTTGTAACTTTTTGGACTTTTCACAAAAGTTTAGCCATTTTTTCCCATTTTAACGGGCGGTTTCAAGGGTCAGTGCCACACTTTGAGCGTTATCGTATTTAATTTGCAAGTACGCTCTTGTGCAAACTGCACAAAATGAGAGCCTCAAAAAATTTGACAAATGCCGATTGTGTCAATATAATAGCAGGAGTCGTTTCAAAAACGGCTCAGCACACCCACGGAACCCAAAGCAAAGAACAAAGGAGTTTTACCTGATGTTAGAGCATATCAAGGCTTTCTTTGCAAAACTGCCCGTGAGAAATATGTCAAAACGCAAAGTTCTGGCAACGGTTTCAGCCCTTGTGGTTATCGTCTCTGTTGTGACGATAACGGCATTCGCGGCTGCGGCGACTTATAAGGTCACCGTAAACGAGGCAGGCAAAAAGGCCTACACAGTTTCGACCCGCGCAGACTCAGTTGAAAAATTTGTTGAGGATAACGCGGACGCCCTGTCACTCGGCAAATATGATTATCTCGACACCTCTTCTTTTGAAGTCGGCGAGAACTGCACAGTGACCGTCCTTCGTGCGCAGGTCATCAGAGTTATCGACAACGGCGAGGAGCACTTCCTCAACGGAGCCGGTCCTGCGGCTCAGATGCTCGAGAAGCACAACATGGCTCTCGGCAAGTTCGACGAGATAAACCTCGCCGACGATGAGTTCGTCAGCAGCGACAAGACACTTGAAATCAAGCGTTCGTTCGGCGTCACTGTTATAGCGGACGGAAAATCAAACGATGTCCAGATAGCCTCCGGCACTGTCAAAGATGCAGTCGCCCGCGCAGGCATCACACTCGGCGAGAATGACGAGACCGATCCTGCGCTCGATACGGAGCTCACCAACGGCATGGAGATAAATGTCCTGCGTGTTGAGTACAAAGAGCGCACCGAGACCGTCAAGATCCCGTTCGACACAGTCACAAAGAGAAGCCCCGACCTCTATGTTGACCAGACAAAGGTCTCCGTTGAGGGCGTGGACGGCGAGAAGATAGTCACCTATAAAGACAAATATGTCAACGGCGACCTCGACTCTTCCGAGACCGTCAACGAAGAAATAACCAAGCAGATGGTGACCGAGGTCATCCTCAAGGGCAGAGTCAAGCGCGTCAAGAATATCAAGCTCAAGACTCGTACGCCGATATCCGAGCTCAAAGTTCCCGCGCGCGTTCAGCTTGATTCAAACGGCGTGCCCAAGAACTACAAGAGGATAGTTGACGGCACCGCGACCGCTTATTACGGCGGCGGCGGAACGGCATCGGGCCGCAAGGCAATGCCCGGACACATCGCGGTCAATCCCAAGCAGTTCCCTTACGGAACCGAGCTTTATATCGTCTCGCTTGACGGCAAGTTCGTCTACGGCTACTGCATAGCGGCAGACACCGGCGGATTTGCAAAGGCGAACACCTGCACCGTCGACCTCTATATGAACACATATGAGGAGTGCTGTGCATGGGGCTACAGAGGCGTGCGCATCTACGTTCTCTGATGAATAAAAAATCAGGGCTGTCTGAACGGACAGTCCTTTTTTCATGCCCAAATGGCGCGATGGCGCTTTATTTAAGGCTCCCCTGCAGGGGAGCTGGCTCGGCGTTAGCCGAGACTGAGGGGCTATTTAACTTTGCTCAAAGTTTTGTGATGAATTGCAATATTTCCGCGGCCGGCTATCACCACATTTATATCTGCAACATCCAATTTATCAACATCTCCCACACAACAAAAAATCCTATCCAATAGCGGATAGGATTTTTTCTTATAATTATTGCTGAATTTTTATACTCTGTTGCTCGGTCTGTCCTCGATTATCCTGCCGTCGGATATCCTGACAACGCGCGTTCCCTCTTCGGCAATTTCGTTGTCGTGGGTGATGAGGATTATCGTGCGCCCCTCGTCGTTGAGCTCGTGGAGTATCTTCATGACCTCTTTGCCGGAGTGTGAGTCGAGGTTGCCGGTCGGTTCGTCCGCGAGGATTATCGGCGGGCGTGCGGCAACTGCTCGGGCTATTGCGACTCTCTGCTGCTGACCGCCCGACATCTGCGAGGGCAGGTGATTCATGCGCTTTTCGAGCCCGACCCGGCGCAGTGCGTCGACCGATAGCTTCTCGCGCTCTTCTTTTTTTACTCCTCTGTATATCAGCGGCAGTTCAACATTTCCCTTTGCCGTGAGGCTCGGGATCAGATTAAAGCCTTGGAATATAAATCCGATTTCTTTGTTGCGTATCTCCGAAAGCTCGTCGTCCGACAGGTTAGAAACATCCTTGCCGTCGATGAGATATTCGCCGCTCGTGCAGATGTCGAGCAGACCGAGCATGTTCATCAGCGTAGATTTGCCCGAGCCGGAGTGACCGACGATCATCAGAAATTCTCCGCGGTCAACGGTCAGCGAAACGCCGTCGAGCGCGTGAACTTCATTTTCTCCGGGATTGTATATTTTATATGCGTCCTTGACTTCGATAAGATGCGCCATTGCAAAGCTCCTCAAGTGTTTTTTATAATTTTATCGCGATGTTGTTCATCAAGTCAAGTCAACATTTGTAAATTATTTTCGCGGCGGTATATTTCTTTCGCGCGTGCAGAAAATAGACGCAAGGGAGATGAAAGTATGTCGCTGTCCGGAAAAGAATATGAAAAAATGACGAAGCGCGCCTCGCCGCCGAGCCCGAAGCTGATGAACCTGCTGAAAGCTTTTTTGATAGGTGGGCTCATCTGCGCAATAGGCGAGGGCTTTTCGATGCTCTATGAGTCGCTCGGCGCGGATGAAAAGACGGTGTCGAGTCTCGTGCCGTGTACTCTTATCGTCATTGCTGCCGTGCTGACCGCTCTCGGCGTGTTCGATAAAATAGCCCGCCATGCGGGCGCCGGTACGCTCGTGCCGATAACCGGCTTTGCAAATGCAGTTGTTTCGCCCGCGATGGAGTTCCAGAGCGAGGGCAGGATTCTCGGCACGGGCGCGAATATGTTCAAGGTCGCCGGCCCCGTCATAGTCTATGGCAGTGCCGCGGCGGTCGTCTACGGCGTGATTTATTATATCGCGCTCAGGATAATGGGGTGAACCGATGGCAGAGAGAATTGGAAAATATACGCTGAAATTCGGCAGCCGTCCGGGGATAATCGCATCCGCTTCGATAGTCGGCAGTAAAGAAGGGGACGGGCCTCTCGGCGGGAGCTTCGATGAAATTATAACCGACGGCACATTCGGCGAAAAGACATGGGAGAAGGCAGAGAGCGCGTTTCAGCACCGCGCCGTGGTGAAGGCTATTGAAAAATCCGGCATGACCGCCGCCGATATAGATATGCTCATGGCGGGCGATTTGCTCAGCCAGTGCAGCGGTTCGGCGTTCGGCGCGCGCGATCTCGGCATACCGTTTGTCGGGCTTTACGGCGCGTGCTCGACAATGGCTCTGTCGCTGGCAATGGCGGCGTTGAGCGTTGATTCGGGTGCGGCGCGTATAGCCGCCGCGGCAACTTCGTCGCACTTCTGCTCGGCGGAGAAGCAGTTCCGCACGCCGCTCGAATACGGCGGTCAGCGTCCTCCGACCGCCCAGTGGACGGCGACGGCGGCGGGGTGCGCCGTGATAGGAAAGTCCGCGTCGCCGCATATAGAAGCTGCCACATTCGGCAGGATAACCGACTACGGAGTCAAGGATGCGAACAACATGGGCGCGGCTATGGCGCCCGCCGCGTGCTCGACGATAACCGCATTCTTGCAGGATACAAAAACGCAGCCGGAGGATCTCGACCTCATCCTGACGGGCGATCTCGGCTATGTCGGCTCAACGCTCCTGCGCGAGCTGATGAGAAAACAGGAGCATATCGATATCACGACCCGCCACAACGACTGCGGACTGATGCTCTATCGGCTCAACGAGCAGGATGTGAACTCGGGCGGATCTGGCTGCGGATGCAGCGCGGCGGTTGTCTGTTCGCATATTGTCAGCGAGATGCGTTCGGGCAGGCTCAATAAAGTGCTCTTCGTCGGAACGGGAGCGCTGCTCTCGGCAGTCTCACCGCTCCAGGGCGAGACAGTGCCGTCGATAGCCCACGCAGTCCTGCTGGCAAACTGAAAGGGGATAGCAATGGATACTGTGCAGAGTGTTTCAAAGAGCCTGAAGCTCGTCAGCTGCGCGCTGACCTCAATGCGGTGGCTCGATATAATCAAAAAGCTTATCGCCGCCGCGGCGATAGCAGCAGCCGCCTGCTCGGCGCTGAGTATAATAGCCGCGTGCAGGGAGAAAAAGTGAAAAAACCGCGAAAGCCAGCTGTAAAGTGTAATTGCTTTACGGCTGGCTTTTGTGTATAACGCGTGCCTTGTCAGGCTTTCGTGCAGGGAAACCGGATTGGCGAAGCCGAGACTGCGGGTTCAGCTTGCGAAATTCGCACAAATTTATTGCCCCTGCAACCGCCACGCAACGCCCGCACAAAATCACACCGCCATAGGCTCCCCTGCAGGGGAGCTGTCGCGAAGCGACTGAGGGGTTAGCGCACCTCGCTCAATTTTGGCACTGTCTTACGAAAATGCACCTTGTAGTGCGCGGCGACCCGACGCACCGTTGCCGCCGACGGCGGCACGAAGTTTTCGCAAAGATTTATTCTGCAGACCGTAGCGGCGAACTTCGTTCGCCTGCTTTTGAAGTCTGCATAGGGGCACAAAGCCGGTTCTCCTGCTTATCTGTGTTGCCTTTTTACCCCGATAAACCACTGCCGCGATGCCATATTACTATACATTATATATATAAGCCTTTTTATATAGCGGCTATGTAAAACAAATATAGCCTCAAAATCCTGATTTTTATTAACTATCAGCAAATAAGGCTCAACTTATTTCTATAACGAATATTAATATGATAAATAGGTGTTATTATTCCCAAAACTCATGATTTTTTGTGCAATTTTTACCCGCAAAAATTTAAAATTAATTCCCCAAAATCAAAAAAGTGTTAATTTTAATGGAAATATAGAACAAAAATGACATTTTTCAACATATTTGTTAAATCTGT
>DKDF01000037.1:6223-10028 GCA_002451755.1 Ruminococcaceae bacterium UBA6855 | reverse complement strand
CTGTATTGTTAGCATGCGCTAAAAAAATAAAATTTCATTGTGCAAAACATACAAAAATGATTAAAAAAATTTAAACTTATTGACAAAGTGCCGAATTAGGGGTTATTCTTTACATGGGGGATAATCATACCCTCTTGCTTTGTATTGTCCGAACAGAGCAAATGACTTTGTCGCCAATGTGTTCCGTCAATTTGCGGGAGACGGAATGCTCTGATATATGGTGAAATTTTTAAATGGAGGTGTAAATTTGAAGAAAATGAAACGCTTGTTAGCAATCATCCTTGCTTCACTGCTCATACTCTCATCGGCTACCGCCGGCGCGAGTGCGTACCAGGCTTATAAGGATGATGCGCTGACAAAGTACGACTTTACTGACACTGCGGTTCTGACCACAGAGCAGTATGCGTCTGCGCTTCTTGACTACGCTGACAAGGCGCTCGCCAAGGCGAATATCAAGATGGATCTTTCAATCCTCGGTTCGCTCGACGCAACGTCTATAGACAATGCTCTTTCGAGCGTCTATAAGCTCATCAACGGCAACAGCGCTATCCTTTGGATGGCCGGTGACCTTGACGATGTCAATGTCAGTGCAATAAAGAGCACGCGCAGAAGCAACAGCACTGATGTCGCAGTCATCAAGTCACTCCTTCAGTTCCTTGCTGCCAACAAGGGAATCGTTAAGAAGGTTGTCGTCGGCGGTGTCGGTAAGTACAAGCGAGACGGCGGTGTCTCTCTCGGCGTTGCCAACTCGTTCGTAAAGGTCGATCTGAATGTCGAAGTTATGCTCAGAGAGATGATTTGGGGTCTTGCATATCCGAATACGGAATACAACAGCTCCAATAACATCGACAGCATGCTTCAGGTCATCATTCAGAACGCCCTTGCAGGCGTTAAGGAGATTCCTGAAAGCGTCAGGACTCTCGTTGACCTCAACTCGACAAAGTCTACATATGACTTCATCGAGGATCTTCTTCAGACGGCTTATAACGATATAGCCGTTCCGCTCCTCAATGACCAGACAATGAAGTGGCTCGGTCAGGAGATCGACAAGGATACCACAGGTACCCTTGCAGGTCTGTTCAACAGGGACTTCCAGGTTTCGACCTACACTGTACCCGCGGGCAGCACTCTCGTAGGCGAGCTCAATAACATTGCCGGCGGCATTGTTAACGGACTTCTGAAGAACTACAACGGTTGGGTCTCGGGTGACAATTCAAAGCTCACCGATAATGTTGTCGCAGTTGCGAGATACATTCTCAAAGAGACCGGCGATTACTTCTTCCCGGATTGGCAGAAGCATATCGCAACAGCCGAAGAGATCGACGCAATGAGCAAGGAGGAGCTTATCGCTTATCTTGCGCGCTCGATCATCAACGCATCAGTCGGCTATATGTACATCCCCGAGGATGTCACGACTGTTGTGGGAGTTGCATGGGAGGCTGTTAAGCAGCTCATGGCTCAGTTCCTTCCCGAAAGAGATTACAGCGGTTATCCCAAGACTGTTCAGGGTATCCTTGATATGCTTGCGGATTATGTCGCCTATAACGTTAACCCCGGCATTGACCTCAATGCAGGCAGTCTGAAAGAGGCTCTTAACTACGGCGACGGTATGGATAAGATGCTGACTACTGCCGTTCAGTGGCTTGCCGCTGACCCGCAGTATTACACAGGTCTTCTCCCGACCACTGATGTCGATACCTCTGACGGATGGAAAGCTCTTGATGATATCTTCTTCAAGCTGTTAGACAAATCTGTTCTTCCCGCAAAGTTTGCCAACAGCGGAAGCGAGACTATCCTCAAGGATATTGTTTATTCTATCCTCAACGGACTGCTCGTTGATCAGGATCTGACCTGCATCTCTGACCTGTTTGTTAAGAATGAGTCCGGCGTCTTCGCCACTCAGACTCTCAAGCAGAGCGTCGTGAGACTCGTCACCGATATCCTCAACGCAGTTCTTCCGGGAACGGTAACCAAGACTTACGGCTCGCTCAATGAGATCGTTTCGAACTCTGAGCTCGGCTCGATAGTCGAGAACCTTCTCGGATCACTGAATGACAACAAGGACAAGCTCGTTCCGCCTATCGTCAACATCGTGGCTCAGGTCATGAAGCTGACTGATAAGTCGAAGTTTGGCCAGATGGAATTCGCCGGCCCGACCAGAGCATCCGATGCTTATTCCGTCACGATCTTCAACGGATCGAAGGGTATAAACAAAGGATACACTGACAAGAACGGCAACTTTACGCAGGATGCGCTCTATAAGTACAGAATCGCGGGCGTTTCGGCAACTGCATACACCGCAGCGGGAGCCGGCTCCAATGTCAGCGTTTCCGGTGTCAGCGCCGGTGATATCATCAACGGCGGCGATTCCAAGACCGTATCTGTCTCGAAGCCCGGTGCAACGGATACCGTTGTCGTCCTTACGGTCGGTTACTTCATCCTCACCGAGAGCGGCACTTCGCTTACCGGCGACACCCCGCTTTACGCTTCGTTCTATACTTATTATTGCTCCGATACTCAGGATGATAACAATCCTAAGGACGGACACGGCGCGAGCAACTCGAGCTATAATAAGCATACTCTTGTTTATCCCCGTGCAGGCTTCATCAATCAGAATGAAGCTCTCAGTACGATAAGCAATGTTACTGCAAGACTCAGCAGAAGCGAAAACTGGCTTAATACGAGCGAGTCAACTTATAAGCAGTTTGCTTCTACCTTCGGCGGCGGTACCGCAGCTTTCTTTGAGGATGAAAATTTCTCGGGTACCACTAAGAATGAGGACAGCAATGTCACATTCAACTTCTGGAATGCTAAGGACGGTGCCAACAGAGCAGATCTTGCCGACGGCACCTATAACCTCACCTTCTCCATGGAAGCTGAGAGAACAAGGGGCAGCAAGTCCAGCTATAACCAGACTTGGACTTACACCATTCCGCTCTTTGTTTACAATGACTATGAAGTCCCCGCGAAGTACAGCCAGTATTCGGGCGAGCAGCGTCAGCGCGCTAACTACAGCGCAGATGCAGACGCTGAGTGGGCAGCTTATCAGGCGGCTCTTATAATGGCAGCCAACTATGCCCTCAGACCGAAACTGAAAGCTAACTTCGAGAACGCTACCTACATGGCTCAGTACAAGGTCATCGCTGATAACCTTGACGCAGCTGCGGCAGCACTCGACAAGAAGGCTGTTTCCGCTTCCGTTGACTCGCTCAAGACCGCCATTGAGGCAGTCCAGGGCAAGGACAACGCAGCCGATGCCGTTTATTGGGATGACGGTTATATTTTCTTCGGTTATGACGATTTCAATTCCGTCACCTGGAACGGCTGGAAAGAAGCCAGAAACCGCGCTCTCAACCTCTACAACTCGACCATAGCTCCCGTGGAGCCCGTTGCTCCCGAGAATCCCGGCGATGATGCCACCCTGATCGAGAAGCAGAAGTATGAGAAAGCATATGCACAGTGGCAGACCGACCACGCAGCGTGGGAGACCGCGATTGCCGCTTGGAAGATGCCCACAATATCCGCTATCGACGTTGCTTATGCTGAGCAGCAGATCGAGCTTTGGGGTCCCAGACTTATAAAGCTTGCCGCTGTCAAGACGCACCTCGATGCGGCTATAGCGATGTGCACCATCGACTCCGCAGATGCCTCCAAGTATGACGCGGACAGATGGGAAGCATATTCAAAGTCATTTGCTTATGCTCAGAAGGTTTCAACCTCGTTCAATGCCTCTACGACCATGCGCACGCAGGTCAGAGAAGCTATGAACAACCTTATCTACAACTGGAAGCGCCTTGTCGCCAAC
>DKDF01000037.1:0-6198 GCA_002451755.1 Ruminococcaceae bacterium UBA6855 | reverse complement strand
GTCGCCAACCCCGTTGTCACCGTCACCTTCACCTTCACCGTGAATGGCGAGACTCACGCGGTTCTTACCGGCAACCAGGGCGATCCCGTTGATCTCAGCTCCATCGAAGCTCCTGCCGCACCTGTCGGCATGCACTTCGTCGGTTGGGGCAACGTACCCGCAACGTTTGACGCTGACGCTACATTCGAAGCTCAGTTCGCAAACAACACGGATACAAAGTACACCGTGAATGTTTATAATATGGACACCACCGGCAACTATCCGGCTACTCCCGACAGCACCTATCAGGGCGCAGGCGAGACCAATTCTACAGCCGATATCACTGCCGATGCAGTCGCCGCTGAAGGCTTCACGCTCGATTCGGCAAAGAGCACCCTTACCGGCACCATCGCCGCTGACGGTTCTCTTGTCCTCAGCATTTACTATTCACGCAACCAGTACACCATAACTTATGCTAACACGGATCTCGAACCCGATACATATTATTATGGCGCTACTGTTTCCGCCCGTACTCCCGAGAAGGCAGGCTATGCTTTCCAGGGTTGGGAGGAAGAGGTTCCCTCCACCATGCCCGCACAGAACATTACTCTTACGGCTAAGTGGAACGAGAATCCCGCAAACTACACCGATTACGACATAGCTGTTGCAGCTGCCAACGCCAAGAAGGCAGAGGCCAACTACGACAAGACCTACACTGAGGCTTCCAGAAAAGCTCTTGACGAGGCTCTTGCGAAGGATGTTTCCGGCAAGAAGCTCAGCGAGCAGGGTGTTGTCGACGCTCAGACCGCGGCTATCAACGCTGCTGTTAACGGTCTTGAGAAGATGACCTATAACGCAACCTTCTATGTTGACGGCGCTGAGTACAGAGTCGTTCCCACCAAGGTCGGCGAGCAGATCGTCGCCCCCGAGGCTCCCTCCAAGCAGGGTTATACCTTCACCGGATGGACTCCCGAAGTCGGAACGATGGGCATTGAGGATGTTTCCTTCAACGCAGTATTCTCCGCAGGCACCGTTGCTTACACTGTCGAGACATACGTAATGGATGTCACCGGCAACTACGGCGACGCTGCTGTTGAGAACAAGTCCGCTACTACCGGCGAGACCGTCTCCGTTACTCCCGAAACCCGTGAGGGCTTCTCGGTTGCAGCTGAGAGCGTACTTTCCGGCGAAGTCAAGGCTGACGGCAGCCTTGTTCTCAAGGTTTACTACAGCCGCAACCAGTACAAGCTTACTGTTGACGGCAATGTGACCAATGTTTATTACGGCGCAGCCATCAGTGTTGCCGAGCCGGCACCCCGCGAGGGCTACACCTTCGCCGGTTGGGACAGAGATGTTCCCGAAACCATGCCCGCTTCCGATGTAACTCTTGTTTCCCAGTGGAACGAGAACGACGCTGACTACACCGCTTACAACGCGGCTAAGGCAGCGGCTGAGGCTAAGCAGGCAGAAGCAAACTTCGACAAGACCTACACCGCAGAGACCAGACAGGCTCTCGCCGATGCTCTTGCGAAGGATGTCTCCGGCAAGAAGTACACCCAGCAGGGTGAAGTTGATGCAGCCGCTAAGGCAATCAACGATGCGGTCACAGCTCTTGAGCTCATGACCTACAAAGCCACCTTCTATGTTGACGGCGCTGAGTACAAGGTCGTCGAAGCAAAGGTCGGCGAAGCTATCGCCAAGCCCGACAATCCCTCCAAGACAGGTTATGTCTTCACCGGTTGGGATCCCGAGGTCGGAACCATGGGCACTGAGGATATCTCCTTCAATGCTAAGTTCTCCGCAGGCGAAGTTTCTTACACGGTTGAGACCTATGTCATGGGTCTTGACGGTCAGTACGGCGCAGCCGATTCCAAGAACGTTGCAGCAACCACCGGCGCAGAGATAACTCTCACCCCCGATGCCCGCGAGGGCTTCACGGTTGCAGGCGAGAGCGTTCTCACCGGCACAGTCGCAGCTGACAGCAGCCTTGTTCTCAAGGTTTACTACAGCCGTAACCAGTACAAGCTTACTGTTGACGGCGTTGAGTCCGATGTCTACTACGGCGCAGCTCTCGAGATCGCAGATCCCGAGGCAAGAACCGGTTACACCTTCGCAGGCTGGAAACCCGCGGCTCCCGCGACCATGCCCGCTAACGATGTAACTCTTGAGTCCCAGTGGACTGAGAACGGTGCTGATTACACCGCTTATGACGCGGCAGTCAAGGCTGCTCAGGCTAAGCAGGCCGAGTCCGACTACGCAGCAAGATACACCGAGGAGAGCAGAAATGCTCTTGCAGCGGCTCTTGCAGCAGATGTCTCCGGCAAGAAGTACACCCAGCAGGGTGAAGTCGATGCGGCAGCAACCGCTATCGATAACGCAATCGCAGGTCTCGACAAGATGACCTACAATGCAATATTCACAGTCGACGGCGCCCAGTACGAAGTCGTTCCCACGAAGGTTGACGATCAGATCGTCGCTCCCAAGGATCCGTCCAAGGAAGGCTATACCTTCGCAGGCTGGAAACCCGCAGTCGGCACTATGGGTACCGCAGACGCTACCTTCGAGGCAGTGTTCGCAGCAGCAGGTGACACCGCTTACACCGTCAACACCTATGTAATGGGTACCGACGGCACTTACGGCGATCCCACTTCTGAGAAGCTTACCGGTACCACCGGCACGACCGCTACCTATGCACCTGAGGCTCGCGAGGGCTTCACCGTTGCGGACGAGAGCGTTCTTTCCGGCACTATCGCAGCTGACGGCAGCCTTGTTCTCAAGGTCTACTACAGCCGCAACAAGTACACCCTGACCGTTGACGGTGTCGCTTCCGAAGTCTACTACGGCGCAGCTGTTTCCGTGGCAGAGCCCACTAAGGATCACTACACCTTCGCAGGTTGGGAGCCCGAGCTTCCCGAGACCATGCCCGCGAACGACGTAACAGTCGTTTCCAAGTGGACAGAGGACGGCGCTGACTACACCGCATATGACGCGGCAGTCGCAGCGGCTCAGGCGAAGAAGACCGAGACTGACTATGAGAAGACCTACACCGCAGAGTCCAGAGCGGCTCTCGATGCAGCTCTCAAAGCAGATGTTTCCGGCAAGCTCTATTCGGAGCAGAATGTTGTCGATGCAGCCGCCAAGGCTATCAACGACGCAATCGCAGCTCTCGATCTTATGACCTACAACGCAACCTTCTATGTTGACGGCGCTGAATACAGAGTCGTTCCCACGAAGGTCGGCGAGCAGATCATCGCTCCCGAGAATCCCACCAAGGAAGGCTTCGTCTTCACCGGTTGGGATAAGGAAGTCGGAGTCATGGGCACCGAGGATGTTTCCTTCAACGCTCAGTTCTCCGCCGGCGAAGTCTCCTACAAGGTTGAGACTTATGTCATGGATGTCAACGGCGCTTACGGCGCAGCTGATGTCAAGGTCGTTCCTGCCACTACCGGCGCGGCCGTCTCCGTCGATCCCGAGGCTCGCGAGGGCTTCACGGTCGCCGCTGACAGCGTCCTCTCCGGCACAGTCGCAGCTGACGGCAGCCTTGTTCTCAAGGTTTACTACAGCCGTAACCAGTATAAGCTTACGGTTGACGGTGCAGAGTCCATGGTTTACTACGGTGCTGAACTCAACATCGCAGAGCCCACCAAGGATCACTACACCTTCGCAGGTTGGAACGTCGAAGTTCCCGCCACAATGCCCGCATCCGATCTGACCCTCGTTTCCCAGTGGACCGAGGACGGCGCTGACTACACTGCATATGATGCAGCAGTCGCAGCCGCTCAGGCGAAGAAGGCTGAGGCGGACTATGACAAGACCTACACCGCAGAGTCCAGAGCGGCTCTCGATGCAGCTCTTGCAGCAGACGTTTCCGGCAAGAAGTATTCCGAGCAGGCTGATGTCGATGCAGCAACCGCTGCTATCAACGACGCAGTCGCAGCTCTTGAGCTTATGACCTACACCGCTAACTTCTATGTCAACGGCCAGCTCTATAAGGCTGTTACCGCGAAGGTCGGCGAGCAGATCATAGCTCCTAAGGATCCGTCTGTCGACGGTTACAACTTCAACGGTTGGGATCCCGCAGTCGGAACCATGGGCACCGAGGATGTCAGATTTGACGCTATCCTTGTTGCCAGCAACTCCTCCATCATCTCCGTCACTCCGGAGACCCCGAACTACGGCGGCATGCATCAGTATGCAGTCAAGGTTAAGGGCGAGCCTCTGAAGATCAAGATAGTTGACGCAAACGGCAATACCCGCACGTTTGACAGAAACACCTCCATGACAAGCGATGCCAATGCGCTCGGTATCTTGAAGATAGAGAAGACTGAGGACGGCGAAATCTGGCTCATCAATGCTAACCTCGCAGAAGGCAAGTTCACTGCTTATGCGAAGATGGCGAAGGAATACTGGGAGAACGATGGCTATGGCTTCACAGTCTCGTTCGATCAGAAGCCCGAGCCTGAGACCGGCGACGTTACCGAAGTTACCTACGACACCCCGAACTACGGCGGCAAGCAGGACTATCGCGTTAAGGTCACCGATAAGGCTGATAAGATCCAGTTCGTCTATGCAAACGGCGGAACCACCACCCTTACAAGACTTGATCCGAGAGTCTCCATCAAGTCTTATGACGCACAGGGCAATGAGGTCTATGCAAACAGCACCAACCTCGCTTATGAGATCTGGACTGTTAACTTCAACCTTCCCGCAGGCAACTATGTTGTCAGAGCGAAGTATGGAAGAAGCTCATGGAGCGAAGGCCTTGCAGTCAACGTAGTTATCAGCGCTAAGCCGGCAACGGCTGTCAGCGTTACCGAGGTCAATGCCTCTGCTGATTCTGTCGCAGTCACCGTCAACGGCACTGCCAAGAAGGTCAAGATAACCTACGCTTCGGGTGCGACCAGAACTTATAACAGAGATGACGCCAATGTCTCCATCGCTTCTGACGGCGACGGCGAGATCTGGACCATCAATGTTAAGCTCACCGAAGGCGATTACACCGCAACCGCGAAGTACATCGCTAACGGCAAGCAGGTCTGGGATACCACCGACTTTGCTTTCACGGTCTAAGGCTGTGAACAAAAACTGAAATCCTGCCCAAAAAGCAGGTGAGAAGGGGAGTCGCCCTCGGGCGGCTCCCCCGATTTTTTTGCTCCGAAGTTTACTTGAACTATCTGAAAAAATATGATACAATAGTTGCAGTACAAGTATAATCTTCAGGTTGGTGAAATTTTTATGGTTCCTAATATCTCGAAACATACTCTTCAGAGACTGCCGATGTACCTGAGCTATATCCAGAGCCTCCCGGAGGATGCGCCGAAAAATATATCCGCCACAACCATTGCCGAAGCGCTTCAGCTCAATGATGTTCAGGTTCGCAAGGATCTCGCGAGCGTCAGCTCGTCCGGCAAACCGAAGGTCGGCTACAATGTCAAGGACCTTATCGCGGAGCTCGAAGCTTTCCTCGGCTATAATGATATAGATAATGCCGTGATAGTCGGCGCGGGCAGCCTCGGCAAGGCGCTGCTCAACTACAGCGGATTCAAGGCTTACGGACTCAACATAATCGCCGCATTCGACCTGTGCGAAGAGCCGACCGAATTCCAGGGCAAGACGGTCTTCCCGATAGCCCAGCTCGGCAGCTTCTGCCGCAAAGTCAATGTGCATATAGGTATAATCACTGTCCCTGCATCGAGCGCGCAGGAGATATGCGACCTGCTCGTTGAAAGCGGCATCCGTGCTATCTGGAACTTTGCCCCGGTTCATCTCGTCGTCCCGGACGGCATACTCGTCCAGAACGAGAATATGGCTTCGTCGCTCGCTCTGCTTTCAAACCATCTGCGCGAGCAAATGAAAAAGTGAACATAAAAAGTCATCGGCTGTCGAACAAAAACGGCAGCCGATTTTTGTATCTAATATGCGGAGATTTGATGTGTATATTAGATGTTGGCAGAGTAAAATATGCAAATTGGGATTTATCGTGGAATCCATTAGGCGCAACTTGTAGGGTGCGGCGACCTCGACGCACCGCTGCCGCGACAGCGGCACGAAATCTTCGTAAATATTTATTTTGCCGACTGTAGTGGCGAGCATCGCTCGCCTGTTTTTCGGCTCCCCTGCAGGGGAGCTGGATTGGCGAAGCCAAGACTGAGGGGTTTGTTTCGCTTCGCTCAAAGTAAGTAGGGGCGGATATTATCCGCCCGCGAAGTGAATAGTGAA
>DKDF01000055.1:579-7764 GCA_002451755.1 Ruminococcaceae bacterium UBA6855 | reverse complement strand
GAAACGCGGGAAGTGTGAAAAGCTTGATTATAGTAGGACGCGAAGGCAGAGGATACAAATCCTACAAATTCATATCGTGCCGCTGTCGCGGCAGCGGTGTGTCGAGGTCGCCGCACCCTACAAATACGTATCAACAAAACCAACCTGCCCAAGGCTTATATCGGGCAGGTTGGTTGATATTTATTCTCCATCCACCGGAGGGCTTATTTTTTAATATCCGAGGTTTATATCAACCTCGTTGATGATATCCTCCCCTGCTATATATCGGCGGAGATTTTCGAGACAGATGTCCCATACTTTCTTTTCCGTCGCCGGGTCGTGACCGAAGCCGCGCCCGGAGATATGCGGGGTTATCAAAACATTCGGCATTTTCCACAGCGGGGAATCCGCCGCGAGCGGCTCCTTTTCGAGCACATCGAGAATCGCGCCCGCGATGCGCCGCTCTTCGAGCGCGCGGATGAGCGCGTCCGTGTCAATAAGACTCCCGCGCCCGACGTTTATAAACAGCGCGTCACTCTTCATCAGGCAGAGGCGGTCATAATTTAATATACGCCCCGTCTCTTTCGTGTTCGGCAGACAGCCGATGACCAGATCCACACGCGGCAGGAGAGCGTCTATATCCGGCAGCGTGTGCATCTCATCGAAATATTGCGCGGGCGCACCCGTTCTGCGTATACCGATATTTTTTGCCCCAAACGCCGAGAGCCGCTTCGCGATATTCGAGCCGATGTCGCCGGTGCCGAGAATAAGAGCCGTTTTACCTTCAATCGTCCGCTCGGCTCCGGCATCGCGCCAAATGCACGCCTTCTGATTTTCGATATATTCCGGGAAACGCCTGTAAACGCAGAGAATCGCGCCGACAACATATTCGGCAATGACCGAGCCGAACGCGCCGGACGCATTCGCTATTTTTATCCCCTGCGGGAAGCCGCCGCGCGTGTATATATCCGCGCCCGCCCAGGTCATCTGGACGAATTTCAGGTTCTTCGCCTCTCTTATTCTCTCCGTGCGCGGCTCGCCGATAACAACTTCGGCACTGCCGATATCGCTTTTTCTGTCTCCAAAAGAAAATACACAGCTGTTTTTGAAATCTTCGAGCCGCAGCTTTATTTCATCGCTGCACGGCGCTGTTATCAGAACCTCTGTCATGCAATCACCTCAACACAGATTTATGCCCGCGGGCAAAAGATATCCCCCCGCATGAGCGGAGGGAATTTGCATTTAGTCGCCGAGGCTCTTGAGCGCATCTGCCAGACGGGTCAGATCGTCTTTGTCAAAGAAATCTATCTCGAGCACTCCGCTCTCCTTGCCAGGCTTCGTGCCGACCTTGACTTTTCTTCCGAGGAAGTCGGTCAGAGCTAATTCAACCTCGTCATAGTAGCTCGCGCGGCGGGCGGCGGACTTCTCCGCCTTGGGCTCTTTATTTCTCTTTTTGACTAATTTTTCAACATCGCGGACAGTCAGTCCTTTTTCTATAATCAAATCCGCCGTCTCGATGATATCCTGCTCATCTTTGAAGCCGAGCAGGGCGCGTGCGTGACCGGGCGAGAGCTTGCCGTCCGAGACGAGCGCAATGACGCTGTCCGGGAGCTTGAGAAGTCTCAGCGCGTTCGCTACTGCGGGACGGGACTTGCCGACACGCTCCGCCGCCTCGTCCTGAGTCAGCGAGAGGGTGTCCATGAGCGCCTTTATGCCCTGCGCCTCTTCAATCGCGTTGAGGTCCTCGCGCTGGAGGTTTTCTATAAGAGCGAGAGCCATCGCCTCGTCGTCGCTGAGCTCTTTTATAACAACGGGAACTTCGGTCAGACCCGCCATGCGCGATGCACGCCAGCGGCGTTCGCCGGCGACGAGCTGATAGCTGCCGTCGGGCATCGGGCGCACGAGAAGCGGCTGAATGACGCCGTGCTTGGCTATGCTGTCCGCAAGCTCGGCGAGTGCGTCCTCGTCAAATATTTTTCTCGGCTGGTCACGGTTGGGCTCGATGTCCATTATCTTGAGCTTGACCGCGCTGGTCGAGGCTATCTCTTCAATGGAGTTGTCGGCAAACAGAGCGTCAAGCCCGCGGCCGAGTCCGCCTTTTTTTGCTGCCATTTATATTTCCCCTTTCGGCTCAGTTGCTTTTCTTTCCGTTCATTCTCAGGAACTCGTCCGCAAAGTCGTTATATGCGCTCGTTCCCTTTGAGCTTCTGTCATAGTACATGACCGGCTGACCGAAGCTCGGAGCCTCGGAGAGTCTGACATTTCGCGGAATGACCGAGGAATAGACCTTTCTGGGGAAGAAGCGTTTGACTTCGTCAACGACCTGCTGGGTGAGATTGAGTCTGCCGTCGTACATCGTGAGCAGAACTCCCTCTATCTCGATCATCGGGTTATAGAGGCGCTTGACCTGCCTGACGGTAGACATCAGCTGCGACAGACCTTCGAGCGCGTAGTACTCGCACTGGATCGGCACCATGACCGTGTCCGAAGCGCACAGAGCGTTGAGGGTTATGAGTCCAAGTGAGGGCGGGCAGTCAAAGAAGATAAAATCAAAATCCGCCTTGACGGGTGCGAGCGCAGTCTTGAGTCTGCTCTCGCGGCGATCCATATCCACAAGCTCAAGCTCCGCACCGGCGAGCGCCATGTTTGACGGCAGAACCCAGACATTCTCATACTCGCTCTCGAGGATAACATCCTTTGCGGGGACGGAGTTTATCATAACATCGTATGCCGACTGCTCGAGCGCGCGCTTGTTGATGCCGAGTCCGCTCGTCGCGTTGCCCTGCGGGTCAATGTCCGCGAGGAGGACTTTATATCCCTTGTCGCCGACTGCCGCCGCGAGGTTGACCGCCGAGGTCGTCTTGCCGACGCCGCCTTTCTGGTTGACTATTGCAATTACCTTTCCCAATCCAAAGTCTCCTTTGCCTTTTTCGGCCAAAAATACTGCAAAAATTATACCATAACGCTTTGAAAAGGTCAATCAGAATATCGGACACCGATGTTTCACGTGAAACATTGAAACGACAAAGCGGCAGGCTTCCAAAAGAAGTCTGCCGCCCTGCCGTGATGTGGGGTGTGAAAGAGAAAGATATGGTAATGGGGGATTGTCAGATTTATGGGTCAGCCCGCGTTGCGGCAGGCGAACTCTTTCGGTATGCGCACCGTGAACTCGATGCTGTCCTGCGTCTCGGTACGCAGGGACTCCGCCCTGATACCCGCTTCGCGCATGGTATCAACGGCGTGGTTTATTGTGTTGACAAAGATGCGGACATCTTTGAAGAGCTTTATAACGCGCGGCTTGTGCGCGGTCTCGTCATCGAGAATCGCATTGACGAGCTTTTCGGTCTGCGCAACATTCAGCGAACGCTTTATGACCGTATCGGTCGCGGCGTGCAGTTTGTCCGGATTTTCTATCCTGAGCAAAGCGCGGGCGTGACGCTCTGTTAAATCTGCGGAAATCATCTTCTCGCGGATATCCTCGGGCAGGCGCAGAAGCCGAAGCTTATTTGATAATGTAGACGGAGCTTTGCCGAGCTTTTCCGAGAGCTGTGCTCTGTCGAGTCCGTACTTTTCGCCGAGCGACTCTATCGCAAGCGCCTCCTCAAAGAAATTGAGGTCGCGCCGCTGGAGATTCTCTATCACGGAATAGACAGCCGCCTGCGTGGAATCTGCATTTATAACAATGCACGGCACGCGGTCGAAGCCCGATTCTGCTGCGGCTCTGAGCCGCCGCTCCCCTGCTATCAGCTCATATTTTCCGTCTCCGTCCTCCGCGCGCACCGAAAGCGGCTGGAGTATTCCGTTGCGGCGGATGCTCTCGCCGAGGGACGAAAGCTCGTCGGGGTCGAAATATTTTCTCGGCTGATTCGGGTTTGTCCTGATCTTATCAACAGGAATGAGCAGAACCGCTCCGGCTTTTGAAACTTCCATGGCTCTTGTCCTTTCCGATAATAGAAGAACCGCCGTTCCTCTGTGATAAAAGCATATCACCGGGAAAGGCGGTTGTCCACTGTTTTCGGTCGGGCAGAAATGAGCCGTTCGGGAGCTTTTCCCCGTTATACGAGCGGCTTTTTTGAAATCTGTGCCGAAGGGCGCGGGTATTTTGTCGCAGTGTGCGATATCTTTTTTACATTTATCAGAACTCTCTCGCCGCCGTCGGGCAGTATGAGAGTCTCGGTCTTTTGCGTCTCGCCGCCGAGTGTGGCAATAGCCTTTCCGGCGCAGTCGAGTTCTTCGGCGCCCTTTGCGCCTTTCATCGCGCAGAAAGTTCCGCCGACTTTAACAAACGGCAGGCAGTATTCGCACAGCACGTTCATCGCCGCGACCGCGCGCGACACCGCAAAATCGAAGCTCTCGCGCAGCTCCCCCTGCCCCGCCTCTTCGGCGCGCGCATGGACTATATTAGCGGAAAGTCCGAGTTCTTCAACGCTCTGCGAGACGAACGCCAGCTTTTTGCCCGTTGAATCGAGCATGGTGAGCTTTATCTCCGGGCGAGCTATCAGCAGAGGAATCCCCGGTAACCCGCCGCCCGTGCCGACGTCTATAACTTTCGTCCCCGGCTGAAGATCTATCATGCGCAGTGCAGTGAGACTGTCAGCAAAGTGCTTGACAGCTATCCCCTCGGGGTCTGTTATGGCGGTAAGATTGAGCACTTTGTTTTTTTCGACGAGCATCGACGCAAAAAGCTCAAATCTTTCAAGAGCCTGCGCGTCGAGCTCAACGCCGATATCGGCGCAGATATTTTTGAGCCTGTCTTTATTTATCATGTTTCCTGTTCTCCCTCTCCAGATGAATCAGCAGCACCGAAATGTCCGCGGGGCTGACGCCGGATATTCTCGACGCCTGTCCGACATTCTCCGGGCGTATCTTTGAAAGCTTCTCAACCGCCTCGAGCCGCAGTCCGCCGAGCGCGGCATAGTCTATATCCTGCGGTATCTTTTTCACTTCGAGACGGCGCATCTCATCGACCTGTGCCTGCTGGCGTTTTATATATCCCTCATATTTGATATCTATCTCGACCTGCTCGAACACTTCTTTCGGATAGTCCGGGCGTGTCGGGTCAAACGGGGCGAGCAGTTTATAATCCGCCTGCGGACGGCGCAGAAGCTCGGAGAGTCTTATTCCGCCGTCGATGGGCGATGTTTCACGTGAAACAAGTATATCATTCAGCTCTTTGCACGCGTGGATAGTAGTATTCTCCGCGCGGCGTTTCTCGTCTTCAATCAATTCAAGCTTGCGGCAGAATGCATCATAGCGCTCCTGCGAGATGAGTCCCAGTTCGTAGCCTATAGGAGTCAGGCGGCGGTCGGCGTTATCCTGTCTGAGCAGAAGTCTGTATTCCGAGCGCGAGGTCATCATTCTGTACGGATCGGAGCAGCCCTTTGTGACGAGGTCGTCTATGAGCGTTCCGATATACGAGCTGGCGCGGTCGAGTTCGAGCGCAGGTTTATTCTGAACCTTGCGCGCGGCGTTGATGCCGGCTATCAGTCCCTGCGCGGCTGCCTCTTCGTATCCGCTCGAACCGTTAAACTGGCCTGCGCCGAAGAGTCCGTCAAAGTCGTTGAATTCCAGACTGCGCTTGAGCGCGAGCGGATCGATGCAGTCATATTCTATAGCATATGCGGTGCGCATGACCTCGCAGTGCTCCAATCCGGGGATAGTGTGCAGGAATTCGAGCTGCACATCCTCCGGCAGCGAGGATGAAAGTCCCTGGAGATACATCTCCTGAGTCGCTGCGCCGCAGGGTTCGATGAATATCTGATGCCGCTCCTTTTCGGAGAAGCGGACTATTTTATCCTCTATGCTCGGGCAATAGCGCGGACCGACTCCGTCTATCTTTCCGGAATAGAGCGGCGAGCGGTGGAGGTTCGAGAGTATGACCCGCTTCGTCTCCTCCCCCGTGTAGGTCACATAACATTCGCGCGTGTTCTTCACTTCGTACCTGCCCGTGAACGAAAACGGCACTATGTCCTCATCGCCGAACTGCGGTTCGAGCTTTTCGGTCTCAACGCTTCTGCGATTGACTCGCGCGGGCGTGCCCGTCTTGAATCGGCGCAGAGGGAGTCCGAGAGCTTTGAGCGATTTCGAGAGCTCGGTCGCCGGGAACATTCCGTCCGGTCCGCTCTCATATGAGACATCGCCGATATAGACTCTGCCGCCGAGGAAAGTGCCCGTCGCGAGCACCACGCACTTCGCGCGGTAAACGGCCTCGAGTCGGGTGGTAAGCACCCACTCGCCGGAGTCATAATGAATATCAACTATTTCAGCCTGGCGGAGCGTAAGATTCTCCTGCTCCTCAAGCGTTCTTTTCATATATGCGCTGTAGGCGCGCCTGTCGATCTGCGCACGCGGGCTGTGGACTGCCGGACCCTTGCCCAAATTGAGCATACGCATCTGCAAAGTGTTCGCGTCTGCCGCGAGACCCATCTCGCCGCCGAGCGCGTCTATCTCGCGCACCAGATGTCCTTTTGACGTTCCGCCTATCGACGGGTTGCACGGCATATTGCCGACCCAGTCGAGGTTGACGGTGAACACCTCCGTCCTGCATCCGAGACGTGCCGAAGCGAGTCCCGCCTCGATTCCCGCGTGACCCGCGCCTATAACGGCAACATCTATTCTACCCGCATCGTATTTCATTCGGTCAGTACCCCTTTGTTTTCCTCAACAGTATATCCGCTTTCGCCGAGCGCAGAAATCGCGTCGGCAAAGTTATTTTCTTTTATTAAAATATAGTCAGTATCATATGTAGACACCGCAAAAATGCTTATCCCCTGCCGTGCGAGCACGGATGTGATATCGGCAAGAATGCCGACGAGCGAAAAGTCCAACTCGCCGCGAACGCGCAGAACGCGCCAGCCGTCCTCGCGGCGCAGAACGCCGCCCGGCACAAAATCAGTCGGGCAGACGAGCGAGATTTCGGAATCCGTCCGCGCGAAGAATATAAAATTTGTGTCCGGCAGAGCAGACGGAAGTTTTTCAAGTTTGCATACGGAAAACATTCCGTCGATGGTTTCGAGAGTCATGTGTAGATCCTTTGGTGTGGTTATCTATGTTCGAAGATGATGTGTGTATTTAAGATATATTTTTTCCGCAGCTCTTTTGCAAGATTAAACATCGCTTACCAGCCAAATTATATAATCAGACTTCCAATAGCCGCGCCGCAGTGTTTGAAGTCTATATGAGAAAGGCGGGCAACATCACCGAAGC
>DKDF01000055.1:298-424 GCA_002451755.1 Ruminococcaceae bacterium UBA6855 | reverse complement strand
AGCAAGACGCACGAGCGCGCACTCGTTCAAGCTCCGGCGCGTTTGCGCGCGAATGTGCCGAGCTGCCTGCTGAGAGCCGCAGACTATGTACTGCGGCGCGGCGCTGCCGGGGTCTCGGGGTGAAAC
>DKDF01000055.1:0-189 GCA_002451755.1 Ruminococcaceae bacterium UBA6855 | reverse complement strand
ATGCCGAAACGCGGGAAGTGTATATCGTTTGATTATGGTAGGTCGCGAAGGTAGGGTATAAATCTTACAAATTCACATCGTGCCGCTGTCGCGGCAACGGTGCGTCGAGGTCGCCGCACCCTACAAGTTGCGCGTCAATAAATTTGTGCAGATTTTGCGGGCGGATAATATGTGTAGAGTAGTAACATA
>DKDF01000042.1:12926-14834 GCA_002451755.1 Ruminococcaceae bacterium UBA6855 | reverse complement strand
ACTTGCTTGACTTTCCGCCCTGGCTCGGCGAAGCCGAGACTGAGGGATTGTTTTGCGCGCGATTTTATTCGCCTTCTTAGCCGCCGTTGTAGTGGAAAACTTCCCGCATAATAAAAAGGACTGCTCATCCGGGCAGTCCTTTTAGTATGTATCTTACTCCGCACTTTCTTCTTCGGGCAGGTCGCTCGTGCAGTGCGGGCACTTGACCGCGTCGATCGGGATCTCTGTGCAGCAGAACGGGCAGACTTTTGTTGTCGCGGGGGCGGGCTCTTCGGCTTTTTCGTGGACGAGCTTCGATTTTGCCGTCGCCATGAGCTTTATGACGAGGAAAATTGCGAGCGCGATTATCAGAAAATCGAGGATAGTCTGAATGAAGCTGCCGTAGTTGAGCGTGGCGTATCCCGCCTCGGCAGCGAGCGCGGGAGTTGTGTACTTCGCGGGGTCAAATCCCGTGCGGTCGCCGAGAACGACAAACATGTCCTTGAGGCTGCCGCCGCCTGTTATCAGACCGACGAGCGGCATGATGAGGTCGGAGACGAGCGAAGTGACTATCTTGCCGAACGCGCCGCCGACTACAACGCCGACCGCCATGTCAACGACATTCCCCTTTGAGATAAACGCCTTGAATTCTTCAACGAGCTTGATCTTTTTCATCTTTATACACCCCTGTATAATTTATATACCTTTATTATATATACGCCGTCTGCCCACGGCAAGAGTTTTTTTGAATTTTTTTCGGAGGAGCTATGGCAGAAATATTTTATCATACCTTTGACCCCGTCTGCGACGATCATTCGCGCGTGCTGATACTCGGCTCGTTCCCGTCCGTGAAGTCGCGCGAGCAGGGCTTTTATTACGGACACCCGCAGAACCGCTTCTGGAAAGTGCTCTCCGCCGTGTTTTCTTCGCCCGTGCCGCAGAGTATAGACGAGAAGAAAAAGCTGCTGCTCGATAACGGCGTCGCGCTCTGGGATGTCGCGCAGAGCTGCGAGATAAACGGTTCGAGCGACAGCAGCATGAAGAACGTCCGCCCGAACGATATATATACATTATTATATAATACCGGCATCGACTACATTTTTGCAAACGGCAAGACCGCCGCGCGGCTCTACGAAAGATTTATCCTGCCGCAGACGGATATCCCCATAACAGCCCTCCCGTCAACCAGCCCCGCCAATGCCGCATTCAGTCTTGACGATTTGTGCGAGCGGTGGCAGATTGTCCGCACCTTGTAGCGCGCGGCGGCATGAAAGATATGTGAATCAATAGAAACAATCATTTTCCCATTTTGCAGGATTTGTCTTAATGTAATTCCATATCATTTCATAATCGTGCTCGTCGTGGATAACCCTATCAAAATATGTCCGCTGAAAGATATCCCTGCCTATCTCTGCGTTGCAGAATCGCTTGAACGCTGAGACCATGCGCGGGATTTTTTCATTTGCACGGGTTGAGGAAATATCGGTTTCATCGATGCGGATTATCATATGTATGTGATTCGGCATGATAACGAAATTATCGATGTGCGCACCCTTTACCTTTTCAAACCCGATTATATATTTCAAAATGATTTGACCCTCGTCGGTCATATTTATTTCCGGTGCGTCGAGGTCGCCGCACCCTACAATGTCACATAAAATTTTTGCCATTCATGCGACGCATATGGTTATAAAATATGCTCCGGCGCTGCTGTAGCTGAAGTTTTTCAGTCGGTTTGGTTTTCTGACCGGCAATGCCATGTTTATCACCCACCAATATATTATCATACAGAGAACAAAAATCAACCGCAATTTTTTGCCCCCTTTTCAATCACCTTTGTAGGGTGCGGCGACTCGACGCACCGATGCCGCCGTCGGCGGCACAGAACGCAAGCTTGGAACAAAGCAAATTAAACAGCATAAACGAAAC
>DKDF01000042.1:12651-12837 GCA_002451755.1 Ruminococcaceae bacterium UBA6855 | reverse complement strand
CTACAGGGTAGGTGCGCATAATTCAATCATGCCGACAACGCACGGGCACGGCGCGAACATTTCTTGCATTTCCTCAAATTCTTTGCAATCCCTTTGTAGGGTGCGGCGACTCGACGCACCGATGCCGTCGTCGGCGGCACAGAACGCAAGCCCGGAACAAAGCGAATTAAACAGCATAAACGAAAC
>DKDF01000042.1:12368-12568 GCA_002451755.1 Ruminococcaceae bacterium UBA6855 | reverse complement strand
CTACAGGGTAGGTGCGCATAATGCAATCATGCCGACAACGCCGAGAACACAACGCAAACATTCTTCGCATTGTCCCAAATTCTCCGCAGTCCATTGTAGGGTGCGGCGACTCGACGCACCGCTGCCGCCGTCGGCGGCACAGAACGTAAGCCCGGAACAAAGCAAATTAAACAGCATGAACGAAACAATAGATTTTCAGT
>DKDF01000042.1:0-12286 GCA_002451755.1 Ruminococcaceae bacterium UBA6855 | reverse complement strand
AGGTGCGCATAATTCAATCATGTCGACAACGCCGAGAACACGGCACAAACATTCTTGCATTTTCTCACATTCTCCGCAATCCATTGTAGGGTGCGGCGACTCGACGCACCGCTGCCGCCGACGGCGGCACAAAACGCAGGCTGCAATCAGAGCAGATTGCTCAACGCAAATATATCAAACTGATTTCCCCCCAAAAAAAAATCCCCCTCTGTCCCCAATTTAGGACTCTCTGACCCCGACCCGAATATATCAATAAAGCAATTTTTGTGCAAAGTGCAAAAAATGGTTTTGGCAAAATAAACTGTTTCTAATCTATATATAAAATTTGAACTTTTCTGTTGACAAACAAAAGAGGCGCGAGTAAAATAAGGTTACAGTGTAATGGTATAGGTATGCGGAGAGGTGGCCTCTTTTCGCAGGAACCGATGCCGTTGCAGTTGCGGCAGCGCCTATGACGCCGCTGCGGAAAATAAAGGGCAAGAAAAATGCACCGTACGCCATGCGTACAAGCCCGGTGCAAAAATCAAAAGAAAGGTGATAATTATGAAGACAAGAAAAGTCGGCAAGATCGTGTCGCTGCTCGTCGCCATAGTGCTCGTTGCAACGATCATGATTCCTGCCGCCAGTGTCCTCGCAGACTCGGCCGCGCAGAAATATCCCGACGCGAACTGGGTCGAAGTAAGCAACTTCAAAGAGCTGAAAACAGTCTTTGATAATGCTAAAACGGACGGAACCAAGACATATGTTAAGCTTGCCGGCAATATCGATATGCCGCAGGGCGCAAGATTTGTCTCCGGTGACGCAAAGGGTCTGTTCCTCGGCGAAGTCCTTAAAATGGATAAAATACGCCAGGTTACAGGATTAAAAGAGTCGAGTTGGACTATTTATGATGTCCTGCTCAGCGATCCGCTGTCGGACGAAGACACAATAAATTTCCTCAACAGCGCCGGTCTTGGCCCCGTTACCAAGACCAACCCCTTCGATGAGCTTGGACAGGGTAAATATGCTAAAGATGCGGCTAATTTTTATGTTACTCTTACTGCATCCAACCTGGCTCGTTGGGAGAAAATAAACAATTTCACAGAGAGAAAATATACTTCTTCGAGTAATCCTGAATCGGAAGCAAAGGATTATCCGTCGTATCTCGATGTCAACCTGGTTGTTTATGACGGAAGCGATATCGTTCTTGACCTCAACGGCAAGACGATCGATGCCGGTCAGGGCGACAAGGTTTATACCGGTGCCCCCAATTATATTCAGTCGGTATTCATCGTTAACGGCAAGCTTACCGTCGAAGATTTTGTCGGCGGCGGAAAGATTACCGGCGGAAGCGGATATATAGCTGCCGGAACATACTCCCTGAGCGAGTCGGAATTCTCCGATGGCATGGAGCGCCACAGATATCTTGACAGTGACTTGAACTATGTTGACAAGTCAATGCACGATACCGATACGTGGAGTCAGGTGGGTCATAAGCTCGATAAGCTGAAGTGGAAGTTCAGCTTTACAAACAAGGCCGGCGGCATGGGCACAAGCGGTAAAACCAACGAGCGCTCTGCATATTATATCAATCAGGGCTCTGTTACCGAAATCCGCGGCGGTGCGGTTTATGTCGAGTCGACCGGTGAGTTCATTCTCAACAACGGTGCTATAACCAGAAACTGCGCTTGGATGGGCACGGAAAGCTCGATGATAAAATCCAGCGTGGACGGCACGGCAAAGGGCGGCGCTGTTTATGTTGAGGCCGGCGGTACATTCACTATGAATGACGGCGAGATTTCTCAGAACGCTGCTCGTACTTATCAGAAGGAAAGCAATGCTTGCGAATCTCACGCTTACGGCGGTGCAGTATATGTCGAAGCTGCTGCGGACGGCAAGGCTGCTACCTTCAATATGTACGGCGGTAAGATTGCAGAGAACGCAACCTATGCCGAGACATACTCCAGCGGCAAGACCAAGAATGTTGTTTCTGAGGGCGCAGGTATCTATGTCGGCGCAGGCTCCGTCTGCAACATCATGGGTTCTGCCAAGGCAGAAGGCCCGACAACTTCGGCAATGCTCGCCTCTTTCCCGCAGGTCACCAATAACTCCTGCGGCGCTATAACCAGAAACGGTGTTCGTGAGGGTGCAACTGTTACCGTTAAGGGCGCAGGTATCTACTGCGACGGTATTCTCAACATAAAGAAGGCTCTTGTTTCTTCAAACGACTTCTCCGAGTTCTCGAGAGATGTTGCGGCGTCTAATGTTACCCCTGTCGGCAACAACACGACCCACATCATGCGCGATGAAGAGTCCGGTCTTCCGCTCTATGTCCTTGATTACAATGACGACGGCACGGCGAAGACTTATGTCACCCGCCTTGACGATCGCTTCACCGAGAATCTTGAGCTTGCTACCGAGCAGGTCATTCACGAGACCAGCGGTATCTACGGCACTGCCCGCGGTAACTCCAGCAACAAGATAACCTCCGACGGTGCAGGCGTCTATCTCGGCACGACCGCCAGAATGAATGTCGGTGAGAGAACATGGATCACCGGCAACTATGACCTTGTTACAACCGGTCATAAGGCTTTCAACAACACCAGAAACTACGCTTCTCATTGGGATAAGACCGCTAACGGCGGTGCAGGCGGATATGTCTACACCGGAACATATACCGAAGGCATCGGCAACGGCTACACCTGGTCTGATACCAGCGATGACGTTTATCTTCCCGAGGGCGTCACAATGTACAAGGGCGATTCCCTCTTCGAGAGCAGAATCGGCGTCAACTACTATGACATGGTCGATAAGGAAGGCGATGTCAGCGTCGGCGCAACCGGTCGCGCAAGCAACCGCGTTATCGTCAAGTCCGCTGCAGACCTTGATTATAACCTTTGGGGCGCAACCTCTGCTACTCCCATGCAGACCGATATCCAGTTCTTCAGCCTTAACGACAACAACAAGAACTACGAGAGAGATAACTACGCAGATCTTCCCGCGCGCGAGCAAGTTACGCTTGACTCTGTTACCTGCGAGCTCCTCGACCTGACTCTTACTCCCGACGGTAAGAACCTTCCCGATTGGGACACGAGAGACAACTACCGTGTTGCCGTTATCGATACCGATAGGTTCGATGACGAGCAGGGTCAGTACAGAAAGAACTATCTGTCTCCCTATCAGGGCTATGTCGATTTCGATACCGTCTATCCCGCAGGCAGATTCTTCTACACCACTCAGGTGAGATATAACCGCGGCGAATATGTTGCCTACAACAAGGAGACTTACTTCAAGGCAGACGAGCAGAAGGATCCCACAACCGCCGCAATGGCGAATAAGAACGTTGTTTTCCCGCAGCGTGCTTATCAGATAGATGCTACCGCATCTCAGCTCTCCAAGTCCGAGCAGAGAGCTAAGTTCATGGACTACAAGGTAATCTATGATGACAACGGCTTCGGCTCCGATGCCGCTCCCGTTCTTCGCTTCGGCAAGGGCGACCGTCAGATGTATGTTACCTACAACTTCGATGAGGCAGACAAGACCTACTACGGCGAGAACGTTGATAACAAGTCCCTTAACGAGGCAATTGATATCGACAACCTCATCACCAGCAAGTCCATCTTCAAGATCATCAACACCGCAGAGGACGGTTCCACCTTCACCTTCTACGGCGCAAACAAGCCCACCGGTACCCTCAAGTTCAACAAGATAGTCCCGGATTACAAGGCTTATAAGGCGAGCAGCGTTCTTGCTGACCGCACTGCAAACAGAACGAGCGAGCTTACCTCGATAACCAAGACCAACGGTCACGAGGATAAGGACCTTTACTTCAAGGGCTGGTCTTTCTACACCTCTTACGGCTACGGTCCTGAGGTCGTCACCCTGAACAACAAGGATGAGCTTCAGTCCATCAATGTCGATGCGACAAAGGCATCCGGCACCTCGCTTGACTATCGCGGAACCTTCACCGCTGATCTGAGCAAGATCATCAACCAGAACGTCAACGCTCAGCCCTGCCCGTCCATGACTGCTACATGGTACACCAAGGAAGAGCTTGCCGAGGCTCGTAAGAAGGTCTCCAACGTCATGTTCCAGACCGTCCAGCGCGACAACGGTGACGGCACCACCACGAACCTTCTTCGTGCGGTTGCTCTCGCAGGCTCGCAGTACCTCGACTTCGATGAGGTCGGCTTCGTTATCTCGACAACCAACGCAACTCCCACCATCGAGGGCGGTTACGATTACGTTGTCAAGAGCAGAGTCTATGAGAAGCTCGGTGTCAACGCGACTGTCGGCGCTGAGAAGACCTACTACGATGTTGATAAGCTCCTCGGCGGAAACTATTCCGGCAAGACGAGCGTCAAGATTGAAGACAAGGCTTGGACATTCACTGCGGACAGCGAGTTTGCAGCTAATGTTACTACGGGCGCTACAGGCAAGGCAGGCTATAAGGATGCGGGTCTGTTCTACACTAACATCGTTATCACCGATGCTAACAAGGACACTGTTTACTTCGTAACTCCTTATGCTAAGATGGGCAACACCTACTATTACGGTGAGTCCCGTGCCGCCTGCTATGCAGATGCTCCCACCGCTTGATGAAACCTGAGATTCTATAGGAGATGTGCAATATGAAAAATTATGAAAAGCCTATCGCAGAAATCCTCCTGTTTCGTCTTGCAGAAGTCAGAATGGTTCCGCGTGTAAGCATTGGCGAAGGTACTGATGATAACTACGCCAAGAAGCACAACGGTTCCGGCGACTGGGACGGCGACAAGTGATTTTGCGCTTTCGCGGTTTATGAAAGGAGAAGAGTTCGCTATGAAAAAAACTCTCAAAGCTGTTATAGCTATGATACTTGTTCTGGCGCTCGGCTTTGCTGTTGCTGCCCCTGTCTTCGCAGCTTCCGCTTCAACCGTTGCCCAGTCGGCAAGCATTAAGGACTTCTTCAAGAAGATTGGAGATTCCATAAAGAAGATCATCGATAAGATCTTCAACAGACCCACTCCGGATCCCGAGCCCACCAACCCCGATGTCCCCACGACTTCGGCTCAGGCTCCTGAAGCTGAGAGCGTTCCGATCGACAAGACCCAGGATAAGGGCAACACCATCGGCAAGAACGACTCTTATGCAAGCCCGCTGTGGTAAAAAGAATTGAGCAATTTTAGTATAAAAATTGCAGATTTACCGGTAGGTATCTCCTGCACACACCCTCACCTTTCGGATGTGTGCAGTGAGTACCTCACCGATGAGGCTCCGCTGTTTTCGGTTGGGGCCGATGAAGAACACAAAGAGGAGCTCAGAAAGTTTTTTCTGGGCTCTTCTCAAGTGTTTTCTGATGCTTTTTTGGAGAGCGTCGCAGTGCAGGAAAAGGTCTGCGCCGCCGTCCTCGATTATGACGCCGCCGTCTTTCATGCCGCCCTCATTTCATTTGACGGACAGGGCATAGCTTTCGCCGCGCCGAGCGGTACCGGTAAGACGACGCATATAAAACTCTGGCAGAGACTCTACGGCGAACGCGTTGAGATAATCAACGGCGACAAGCCGCTTTTCACTCTGCGCTCCGGTCGCTTCTTCGCGTCCGGTATGCCCTGGTGCGGAAAAGAAAACTGGGGCTGCAACAAAACCGTTCCGCTCAAGGCGATCTGCTTCATCGACCGCGCGGAACACAATTCGATTTCACCGCTCGAGGACAATCGGGAGATAATGAGCCGCCTGTTTTTGCAGCTCGTCATGCCCGAGGAACACCGCCTCATGGTGAAATATCTTGACTTCGCAAATAAGCTGATAAATACCGTTCCGTTCTATCTTCTGCGCTGCAACATGGATTTGTCTGCCGCGCAGACCGCACACGACGGCATTTTCGGCATAGAATAAAGAGGTTGCTATGAAAGTTAAAGACGGTTTCTATCTGACCGCTATCGGCACTGATTTTGTGATAATCGCCAGCACTCCCGAGACAAAGAAGGAGTTCGACGGCATGCTTCGACTGAACGAGACGGGCGCTTTCCTCTGGAAGAAGCTCGCCGATGGTGCGACCGAGGCTGAACTTGCCGATGCGCTTGCCGCCGAATACGGCGTTTCACGCGAAGTATCCGAAAAAGACACCGCCGATTTCCTTGGCGTTATCCGCTCCGCCGGATTCATCGAAGAATAATATGGACGCTTCGATGTCATATGAAACGCTTATCGCCGCCGCGGGCAGCGTCGTTATTGAGCCGCGCGGCACCAGCATGCTCCCTTTTCTGAAGGAGGGCAGGGATTCGGTGCGCCTTGTTCGCCCGACCGCCGACCCGCGCAAATATGATATTGTGCTCTATCGCGTCCGTGATGAATATGTGCTCCACCGAATCATCGGCTTTGACGGCGATGATTATATAATCTGCGGCGACAACTGCCGCGGCTGGGAGCACGGACACGGGCGAGGGGATATAATTGCCGTCGTCGATGAGATATACAGAAACGGCAGGCCCGAAAAAACGCACTGCCTCAAAAATCGAATCTACGAGCGCCTCTGGTGCTCTTCGCTGCTCAAAAGAATAATAATGAAGCTGAAAGCTCAAAGATAAAATGCCGGAATTTGAAAAAATTCGGCATTTTTTATTTTTTAATTCTACTAAAAAGTGATTTTTTTGTACATTTCCTATATACTATGACATATATTGTATTTTATATGCAAAATATAGGAGGTAAAAAATGAAAAAGGTATTAAAATCAGCAGCCGCACTTCTGCTGGTTCTGACTCTTGCTTTTTCGGCTTTCGCCGTCAGCGGCGTTTTCGCCGAGGAAGCTGAGCCGCTGAGCGGCTTCGCTGTTTCGGCAAAGGGAAGCGGAGAAAATTCATCAGCACTCGGCACCGTCTCGTGGTGGAAGAGCGATGTCGACGGCAAGTACTATATGTTTATGCCGTCAAAATCGGATCTGTCATCAATAACGGTCTGGTTCACTGCGTCCGATGATGTTATGTGCGGCGATGTCAAGCTCGAAAACGGCGCGGCGACAACCGCTTTTGCAAACGGCGGCGAGTTCGTTCTCTCCGTCGGCGACAAGGACTACACCGTAGTTTTCCTCACTTCGAGCAAGCTCCCGACAATGTTCATCAACACTCCAGAGGGCGGTCTCGACAGGATTCACGCCGACAAGGAGTACAAAGAAAAGGGCTGCACAATGCTCGCCATCAACTCAAAGGGCAAGGTCGATTATGATGCCGAGCTCGCTTCGATGAAGGGCAGAGGCAACTCGACCTGGGGCTTCCCCAAAAGACCCTACAACATAAAGCTCGACAAGAAATCCAAGCTTTTCGGCATGGAAAAGGCGAAGAGCTGGTGCCTCATCGCGAACTATGAGGATCTCAGCCTCCTGCGCGACCAGATAGTCTATAATCTCGGCGCGGATATCGGCATGACCGAGTCACCCGATTGCAGAAGCATCGACCTCTATGTCAACGGCGAATACAAGGGCGTTTATCTCATCACCGAGAAGGTCGAGATAAACAAGAACCGCGTCGATATAACCGACCTTGAGGGCGACACTGAGGATCTGAACCCCGATCTCGATTTCTCGACCCTTGCTCCCCAGGGCATCGGCGGTCAGTTCTGCGGCTATATCGAAAACAGCCAGCGCTGGTATGATATCCCCAATGAACCCGAGAACATAACCGGCGGCTACCTGCTTGAGCTTGAGGTCACCGATCGCTATTCCAATGAGGCGAGCGGATTTGTCACCAAGAACACTCAGACGGTCGTTATGAAGTCCCCCGAATTTGCCTCCGAGGCGCAAGTAAAGTATATCAGCGGCTACTGGCAGGAGATGGAGGACGCACTCTACAGCGAGACCGGCTACAATGATCTCGACAAGCACTACACAGATTATATCGACATAGTCTCCTGGGCGAAGCAGTATCTCATTCAGGAGTGGACAAGCAACTGGGATGCGGGTCTTACCAGCAACTACTTCTACAAGGATGTTGACGGCAAGCTCTTCGCAGGTCCTGTCTGGGATTTCGACACCGCGCTCGGCAACTACGAGGGCAGAGACGGCACGAACCTGAAGGATCCGACAAATCTTCACGCCAAGAGCAGAAACCTCAGATACAATTCGCTCATGGGCAGTGACAACATAAAGGCGACCCCCAATATCTATGCGCTTTGCTACAGACACGCCGACTTTGCGCAGACCGTTGAAGAGCAGATGAAGACTGTCTTTGCGCCTGCCGCGAAGAAGATGGCTGAAAAGAAATATCAGACCTATATTGACGAAGTCAAGGGCGCAGCTGTTATGAACGCCATCAGATGGAACTATTACGGTACCACCGATACGGCGGCTATTGCTCAGAACTACAGCAACGAAGTCAACTATATCCGCGACTTCATGACGGCGCGCACCGAGTTCCTCTCCAGCGCACTCACTCTCAAGAACGAGGGCTTCACAATTTCTCACATTCCGTCGCAGAAGCGCACCGGCTCTGAGATAACCCCCGAAGTCACCGTCAAGTGCCTCGACAGAGTCCTGACCGAGGGCGTGGATTACTCCGTTGCTTACTCCGACAATGTCGCTAAGGGTACCGCAACAGTCACAGTCACCGGTATGGGCGACTATGAGGGCGTGACCGCAACTACGACCTTCAAGATAATCAATATCTCCGATCCGCTCGACTGGACAGGCGGCTCGGGCGAAGCGAGAGCGAAAGCGAACCTTGCCAAGATCGGCAACAAGTTCATCGACGTCGTTGAGCTGATACTCTATTACATCGTCAAGCCGTTCCAGAAATAACAATAAAAATGATCCGCTGTGGTTTTTCACAGCGGATCTTCTTTTTATAAAAACAGTGTGCAACCCGATTGGCGAAAGTGCTCAATCATCTCATGCGCCCGTTCAACGCTTATTCCAAAATAGTCGCACAGGCACTCGATGCACATGCATTCTTTTGCGCCGCGGTTGACCATCTTGCGGTGGAAACCGATATCATCATTGGTCAGCAGCTTTGAACATTTGATGCAGTATGTCATTTCTTCAGCTTGCAGATGAAGCAGGCGCAGTCATGAGCCTCGAGATGCATCTGCATGAACTCTTTCTTGACTCCGATGCACTCGCCCGTGAACGCGTCCGTCATCTCAAGTCCGTAGCCGGAGGCTGCGGCTATGCCTATGTTCTCAAAATAGAACGGAACGCCGCACTTGCTCTCGCTGAAGTTGACAAAAAGAAGGGCGATTTCGTCGTTTGAAAGGAGCTTTGCAAAGACTATCTTGTCGTCCCAGCTCTTTGTTGCAACAAACGCCGGGCGGGATTCCTCATCCTGATTGATTCTGATGAGCCTCTCATTCTTGACGAGGTCAAGGCAGAAGTCGTTCATGTGTCTCAGATCGCCGCCGAGCATCAGCGGGGAAGAGAACATGCACCAGAGCGCGAACTGGGTCTTATAGTCGATATCCGAGCAACCGACTGAGCCGACATTGCCCTTGCCGTACATGCCGACGGTGAGCATATCGATGTCGTTGAAGCAGCCGGGCGCGGAATAAGCGAGATTGTCGATTTGGCTCAGCGCGATATCGGCGAACGAACGGAAGCTGTCGTTTATGTCGCCGGTCGAGCGATACATATGCGCGCCCGCCGAACGAATCCAGCGGCTGACTTCGTCGTTGCCCCAGTTGCAGGCGGAGAAGAGAATCTCGCGTCCGCAGGCTCTGAGCGCCATGCCCATTTTTCTGTAGAGCAGGGGACCGTTTGCACTGTCAGGCTTGTAGCAGAAGTCATATTTCAGGAAGTCTACGCCGTATTCGGCAAAGGTCTCGGCGTCGAGATATTCATGGTCAAAGCTGCCCGGATAGTCGGCGCAGGTGCGCGTTCCGGCGCAGGAATACATGCCGAATTTGAGCCCCTTGCTGTGGATATAGTCGCTGACTGACTTCATTCCGTTGGGGAACTTCTCCTCGTCGGGGACTATCTTTCCTGTCTGCGGGTCGCGCTCTCGCTTGCTCCAGCAGTCGTCGATAACAAGATACTCATATCCGCAGTCGCGCAGACCGAGCTCGACCATCTTGTCGGCGGTTTCTTTGATAAGCTGTTCGTTGATGTTTTCGCCGAAGGTGTTCCATGTGTTGAAACCCATAGGCGGAGTTTTTGAAAGCATTCGATCACTCCTAAATAGATTTTTTATTCAATCTATATTAACATATATGGGTATCAAAGGCAACAAAAAACTGCCGCACCCGCGAAAGGTACGGCAGTTTTTGTCTGTGCATTAAGCAGCGCCGACAATCTTGAGAATCAGCTGGAAGATAGCGTCAACTATCTGCTTGCTCAGTCCGTGCTCCTCAAGGAATCTGAGGATGTCGCCGACAAACTTCAGGAAAGCCTGGAAGAACTCCATAAAAGCCTGTCCGCCCGTCTGTAGCTTCGAGAAAAGCTCAACGATCTGATGAATGAGCGTGGTGATGAATTCCATAATCTTTTGCCTCCTTTTTATATTTACGGGAATTAACAAAATATTAACATATTTTGTCTGCAAAAGCAATAGCCAAATCGGAAAAAACACCGCTGTTCAAGCTCGATTTTTCGTTACTTTGCTCATGTATAAAAATATTTATATCGAAAAATATCAAAGCTTGTCAGCATAAAAGACAAAACAGACAGCGGTGAAGCTGCCTGTTCTGCCAAAAAGGAGTCAATTTTCAAAAAAGAAGTCAATCTTTGATAATTGTATTTGCGTGTCTTATTTAATAAGACCAAGGATAGCATCAAAGATAGCCTTGACGATAGCCTGCGCGTCGATAGAAGAGCCGGCAAGCTCAAGAATCTTTTCGATCATCTCAAAAATGGGTGCTAACATGTGCGGTGTCCTCCCTTCTCCCTTGATAAGACAAATGCATGTCCCTTACAATTAGATTATAACAGCATATAAATTCAATTGTCAAAATGAAAAAGGGTATTTTTGGATATTTTTTGATGCTTTTTGACTATGATATAAACAATCTGTAAATAAAATTTATAAAAATAATACAAGTTTATTCTCAATGTGTATATTTACGGCTCGCGGAGAGCAAAAATATCAGGGGTGATGTACATGATATTTTTTTACTATTTACTTTATATATTGGTTTGGCCGCTGTTCGAGCTGCTCTATCATCCGCGCGTGCTGGGTCGTGAAAATATCCCCCAAAGCGGTGCGGTCATTCTCGCCGGCAACCACAAAAGTAACCTCGACTGCATTCTGATAGCGTCGTGCCTGTGGCGGCAGGTGCATTTTATGGCGAAGGACGAGCTTTTCCGCGGCGGGTTCAGATATTTCTTCCGCGCTCTCGGAACTATCCCTGTCAACAGGCGAATCCGCGATGCCTCCGCACTCAGCGAAGCGCGTGCTATACTCGACGGTGGCGGCGTTATCGGTATTTTCCCCGAGGGCAGGTTCAACAAAACGGAGGAGACCGTTTTGCCGTTTAAGCCCGGAGCCGCGCGAATGGCAGCAAGAAGCCGAGCTATGATTGTCCCGTTTGCGATAAAGGGCGATTACAATATAGTCGGCAGGCGCGTGGAGATTGAGTTCTATTCCGCTATAAATGCGGCGGGCAGAGATGCCGTGTCGATAGGCAAAGAGCTCGAAAATGCGGTCAGAGAGGGGCTTGAGTGTGGCAGAAAATAAAGATACGGGATTCAGAGTGATAACATCTGTTATAAAGCCCGCGTTCAAAATGCATTTCTCGCCGACGATTATCGGAGCTTCTAACATTCCGAAAGACGGCGCGGTGGTCATCGCCGGAAACCATAAAAATATCCGCGACCAGTTTCTTGTGTTTCTCGCGACTGACCGTGTGATTAATTATATGGCGAAGCGCGAATACTTCGACGGCGCGCTCGCTCCGCTTTTCAAATGGGCGGGGTGTATACCAGTCAACCGCGACGGATTCGACGCCGCGGCGGTCAGGAGCGCGATAAAAATTCTGAAAAAAGGCGGCGCGGTCGGGATATTCCCGGAGGGCACGCGCAACAGGACGGATAAATTACTTCTTGCGTTCAAACCCGGAGCTGCGGCGATAGCCAAGAGGGGAGACGCGCTGATAGTGCCGTTCGCGATAAGCGGGGAGTACAGAAAAAACGGAAATTTAAAAATTTTGTTCGGTGAACCTTTCTCGCCCAAAGAGATTAGCATCGAAGAAGCGACCGATAAATTGTACAGTGCTGTAAGCAATTTGCTGAGAAATCAATAAAACGCCCGAAATCGAACAAAAAATGACCGTTTTTAAAAATTTTTTGGCGTTTTGCATCGAAAATTTATTGCCTTGGTTTTCCAATTTGTTGTGGTTTTTCCGTT
>DKDF01000023.1 GCA_002451755.1 Ruminococcaceae bacterium UBA6855 | reverse complement strand
CGCTTCGGTGATGTTGCCCGCCCCTCCTAATTGGCTTATCAAACACTGCGGCGCGGCTATTGAAAGTTTGATTATAGAGGCTGGTTGAGTCGCTTGATTTCACTTTTCAAAAGTTCGAGAAAGATGGTTTGCTTTTGCCCGTTTAAATCCCAGATGTTGCCGATAACTGACGGCGTTGCAGGGGCTGCTATTTTGAAGTGTGCTGCCTAAAAAATACATAAACTTTTTGAAGGTGCTTACATAGTGGCAAGTCTTCAAAATCGGTAGGTAAGCTTCGGTGCATCCCGTAAAGATTGAAAATGAACTTGAAAAAAACACCCCGCAGACCTGAGCCTGCGGGGCGCTTAACTATTTAATTTTATTCCTTGCCGAACATCGCTTTGACATTCGAGCCTTTGCAGATGAATATCTCTCTGAAGATTATCATGCTTACGAAGGCTATCGTGCCGCCCATGAGAACGTCGCTGAAGAAGTGGGCGCCGACGATTATGCGGCTGACTGCGACCATGCCGGCGTAGGTGATGGCGGCGATCCAGCTGACGGCTCTCTTTCCCTTGCTCTTGACATTGAAAACATCGAGGAGCATAAGCAGGCAATAGACCATGCCGGCGGAGCATGTGTGTCCGCTCGGGAACGACTTGAGTGCGTCGGTCGTGCCGAAGAGTGCTCTCATCTCGTCCTTGGTGAGGTGCTGACCGTTGGCGACATACCAGCGGGTGAAGTTATCGAATCCGCCGATCGACTGACCGCCCTCGCAGTTCATCGCGCGGTAACGCATACGGCCGACGGGGCCTTTGACAGCGGCGACAAGACCGTTTGAAAGCGCGGCGACGCAGAGCACTGCGACTGCGAACATAACCATCTTGTTGACCGATTCCTCGGAATAGTTCCTGATGGCGAAGGTCGCGAAGAAAGTCATAAGACCCGCGAAGAACAGCGATATGCCCTTGAGGAAGCCCGCGCCCTTGAATGCCTCTGCAGTAGGTCCGATATGCTGAAGCGCATATTTGACAGCATCGTCAAACAGTACAAAATAGGCTATTGTGCCCGCGACGAGCAGGAGTATCGCGAGTATCTCTTTCCACGGATGCTTTTTCATTTTGCGCATGACCTGCCAGAAGAGAATCTGGAAGCTGAATGCGAGCATGAGATAGACGGGCGACGAGCCGACGGCTTCGAGCACAACGCCGTATACGGTCTCGTTTGTGTAGTATGTGTGGGCGGCGAGCGCCTTTGCCGTGAGGATGTTGCTGACCTGGAGGTCAGTGAACGTTGCGGTCACGAGCAGAGCGCCGAACACTGCGATGAAAAGCAGCACGGCGACCCACGATTTTGTTCGTTTTGTCAATGTCAACTCTCCTTTATGTAATGGGTTTCATTTGCAGTTTAATTATAGCAAATTGCATATTTTTGTCAATCTTTATTTGCTGTCCTTGTTGCACTTTATATCATATAATGTAGCGGGCGGGCGTTTTATGCGCGGACAGGAAAAAACTTGCCGCGCGCAGTATCACCGCAATCCGCTCAAATATATTGCAAGTCCGGTGATTATGTTGTATAATATAGAATATATAAGTATAATTGGGAATCGTGCGGTTTGGAGTGATTTTTCTTATGACGGCGTATCTTGACAACAGCGCCACGACCCCCGTGTGCAGTGAGGCTGTTGAAGCGATGAAAACCGCTGTAACAGAGCTTTGGGGCAACCCATCGTCCCTGCATCAAAAGGGGATAGAGGCGGACGAAATGCTCGAAAACGCGCGCTCGAATGTGGCGCGCAGGCTCTTCTGCCGGGATGACGAGGTGTATTTCACCTCCGGCGGAACGGAGAGCAACAATCTTGCCGTTCAGGGCGCGGCTCATGCCATGCGCCGGCGCGGCAGGCGGATAGTGACGACGAGCGTCGAGCATCCGAGCATAGATGAGACGGTCAAGCATCTCGAAAACGAGGGCTTTGAAGTTATACGCCTCGGTGTTGACAAAAACGGGCGTATCAGCGAGCGCGAGCTTTTTGAAGCTGTGACTCCCGACACGATACTCGTGAGCATCATGGCGGTCAACAACGAGACGGGCACAATTCAGCCGGTCGAAGCGGCGAGAACTGCGGTAACGCGCGCGAAGTCGCCCGCGCTTGTCCATTGCGACGCGGTGCAGGCTTTCGGCAAACTGCCGCTCAAGCCCGCGGCGATGGGCGTTGACCTGATGACGGTCAGCTCCCACAAGATACACGGACCCAAGGGAGTCGGCGCGCTCTATGTCAAAAAAGGCGTGCGGCTGTCGCCGATAGTTTTCGGCGGCTCGCAGGAAGAAAAACTGCGCCCGGGCACTCAGCCCATGCCTGCGATAGCGGGCTTCGGCGCGGCTGCTGCGGCTCTGCCGAATCTTGCGGCGGAGCTCAAAGAAGTTACGGAGCTTCGCGACTATATGCGGGACAGACTTCTGGCTCTCGGCGGAGTCGTTATAAACTCGCCCGAGGACGCGCTGCCGTATGTGACCAATATCTCGGTGCTCGGCATAAACTCCGAGCCGATGCTCAACTTCCTCTCTTCGCGCGGCGTCTATGTCTCGAGCGGCTCGGCTTGCTCAAAGGGACATCAGAGCTCGGTGCTCAAAAATATGGGGCTGAGCGATGAAGTGAGAAAGAGTCCGCTCAGAATCAGCTTCTCGCGTTTTACGACAAAAGAAGAGATAGATATGCTCATCGACGGCATTGCCGAGGGGCAGAAAACAATAAGAAAAAATAAGTAAAATAAATAAAAAAGGAATCACAACATGAAGGAAGTTATTCTCATCAAAAACGGTGAGCTTGCGCTCAAAGGACTCAACAGGCGCACTTTTGAAGATATGCTCATGGCGAATATCCGCCGCAGACTCGCGTCGCTCGGCAAATTCACCTGCACACCCGCGCAGTCGACGATAATAGTCGAAGGACCCGAGGATGCCGATCTCGACGAGGCGACCGAAAGACTCCTCAAGGTCTTCGGCATAGCCGGACTTTCGCGCGCCGCCGCAGTCGAAAAGGATATGGACGTTATTCTCAACACCTGCGTTGAATATACGGCTCCCCTGCTCAACGCCGCATCGACTTTCAAGGTCGAGGCAAAGCGCGCGGACAAGAAGTTTCCGCTCAATTCTCCCGCAATATGCAGAGAGGTCGGCGGAAAGATACTCTCAAAATTTCACCATCTGAAAGTCGATGTTCATAACCCAGATGTTATAATTAACGTCGAGGTGCGCGACAAGTGCGCGTTTATCCACGGCAACCAGCTCAAAGGCGCGGGCGGTATGCCCTCGGGCTCCGCGGGAAAGGCGGCTCTGCTCGTCTCCGGCGGAATAGACAGCCCCGTTGCAGGCTGGATGATGGCAAAGCGCGGCGTGGAGCTGATAGCTATTCACTTCGCTTCTCCGCCCTATACGAGCCAGCGCGCCGAGCAGAAAGTCCACTCGCTTCTGCGCCAGGTCGCAAAATACAGCGGACGCATTATGCTCTTTGTCGTCCCGTTTACCGAGATTCAGGAGCTTATAAAAGACAACTGCCCCGAAGAGGTGTTCACGCTTATCATGCGCCGCATGATGATGCGCATCTCGCAGGAGATCGCGGTAAAAGAGGGCTGCCAGGCGCTGATAACAGGCGAGAGTGTCGGTCAGGTCGCGAGCCAGACCATGCCTGCAATAGCCTGCACGGACGCTGTGACCTCGATGCCCGTGTTCCGTCCGCTTATCGGCATGGACAAGGACGAAGTTATTGCGATATCGAGAAAGATTGAGACATTTGATATATCCATCCAGCCCTATGAGGACTGCTGCACTGTGTTCACCCCGAAACACCCGCGCACCCATCCGACGATAGCCGGAGTTGAAAAGGCGGAGCGCGGCGCCGAATGGGACGAGCCCATAAAGCGCGCGGTCGAGGGCACGAAAGTTACGGTTATAAAAGCTTTTTCAAAAGGTGAGTAACAATGGCAGTGTGTGAAATTCTCTGTGTCGGAACCGAGCTTCTGCTCGGCGATATCCTCAATACCAACGAGCAGTTTCTCTCAAAAGAGCTTGCGGCGATGGGTATATCCGTCATGCACCGCGGCTCCGTCGGGGACAATCCCGAGCGCCTCGCGCAGGAGCTGAAAACGGCTATCGGGCGCAGCGATATTGTTATCACTTCCGGCGGACTCGGTCCCACGGACGATGATCTGACAAAAGAGGTCTGCTGCGAGGTCATGGGTTTTGAACTCAGGGAGGACGAAGACACGGCGGAGCGCATACGCTCATATTTCAAATCAAAGGGCGGCAATATGCCCGAGAACAACCTCAAGCAGGCGATGCTGCCCGTCGGCGGCACTGTGTTTGAGAATAACCACGGCACGGCACCAGGCGCGGCGCTCGAAAAGAACGGCAAGTGCGTTATTATCCTGCCCGGCCCTCCCGGCGAGCTTGTTCCGATGTTCAACGAGAGCGTGCGCGGATTTTTGAAAAAATATTCCGACGGCGCGATAGTCTCGCACACGGTCAATATAATCGGCATGGGCGAGAGCTCGGTTGCCGAAGAGATAGAGGATATGTTCGACGCAAAGAACCCGACCGTCGCACCGTATGCAAAAAGCGGCGAGGTGCGGCTGAGGATAACCGCGAAGGCGGAAACTGCCGACGAGGCGGACAAAATGTGCGCCCCCGTGGTCGAAAAAATTTGTAACAGGCTTGGCGATGTCGTATACGGCACCGACATGAACAGCATCGAAGAGCGTGTTGTCGCTCTGCTCAAAGAAAAGGGCAAAAAGATAGCGACCGCCGAATCCTGCACGGCGGGATATATCCCAAAAAGGCTGACTGATATCCCCGGCGCATCAGAGGTTTTCAAGTGCGGAATAGTCAGCTATTCGAATGATATGAAAACACAGCTCCTCGGCGTTTCGCCAAAGATGCTTGACGACTACGGCGCTGTCAGCGAACAGACGGCGCGCGAGATGGCGCTCGGCGCAAAGCGCGTGAGCGGCGCGGATATAGCGATATCCACCACCGGTCTTGCAGGACCGGGAGGCGACGGTGTTCTGCCCGGCGGACTGAGCTTTGCGGCGGTCACGGACGGCGAGCGCACGGTTGTTGAAAAGATAGTCACCGGCCATGAAAATGACCGTGAATATAACAGATATGTCACGGCGTCGCGGGCGCTTAACCTTGCACGCCTGATGCTGGAAGAGAAAATAAAGTAAACCTGTATCGGAGGAAAGAGTATGTCTGACAAAAACAGAAAAGACGGCGAGTTTTCGCTGCCCGATATGAGGGAGATGTTTGAGCACTACACATCGGTTGAGGACGATGAACCCACGGCACAGCACGACGAAATGGAAGATCTCGCGCGCAGATATCTTGACTACGGCGACGATGAAACTCAGGCGGAGTCACGGCAGCAAAGCGGCGCCGTGACCGAAGAGAAAGAACCGGAGCCGGTATCCGAGCCGGAATCTAAACCCGAGCCCGTAATCGAGCCAGAGCCGGAGAAACCCGCAGAGCCGAAAAAGGATAATTTATATAAGTTTATCCCGCCCGACGATCTGAGCGGCGAGGATATTCCGAAGGTGACCGAGCCGGAATACCCGACGGCGCAGGCGCTCGACGATTTCGATATGCCGACAGATTCGACCTTTGCCGTCAACCTCAGCGAGCGCGACCGCGGCTCACTGCGCGAATATGAGCGTGAGGTCAGCGAGAATGAGAAGAACAACGGCGGCGAAAAAGGCTTCAAAAAATTTATAAAGGGCATCATCCCGATGAAGGGCGACGGTGTCTCGGAGATAGTCCGCAAGATAGTCTTTATGGCGGCGATAATCACCGTGTTCGTCAGCGCGGGAATGCTGATAAACACATATCTCGTTCAGCCCAACATCGTTGACAACGACATAAAAGATGTCAAGCCCAGCGAGGAGCTGACCTGGGACGAGATAAAGGCGAAATACCCGAATGTCAAGTTCCCCGAGGGTATGCAGTTAAAATACGCCGAGGCGTATGCGCAGAACACCGACCTCGTCGGCTGGCTGAAGATAGACAAGCTCAAGATGGACTTCCCGATCCTCCAGACCGACAACGATTCGTATTATCTCAAGCGCAGCTTCACCCACAGATACACGGATCTCGGAAACCCGTTCCTGGCTCATGCCAACTCAATCGAGCCGCTTGACCGCAACAGCATAATCTACGGCCACAGCACCCGCAGCTCGGACAAGATATTCAGCAAGCTCTTCGATTACCGCACCACGCGCGGATTCATAAACAATCCGATAATCGAGTTCAACACCATCTACCACGACTACAAGTGGAAGGTCTACGCGGTGTTTATCACAAACGCGACCACCGCCGAGGACAACGGATATTTCTTCAACTATGTTTGGACGAATATAAGCGAGGCGAGCTTCGAGCAGTATATAGCCGAGCTTGATTCGAGAAAGCTTTACACAACTGGCGTCGATATCAAGCCGACCGACAAGATTCTCACTCTTTCGACCTGCCTGTATGAGTTCGACAATGCCCGTCTTGTCGTTGTGGCGCGAATGGTGCGCGACGGCGAGAGCGAAGAAGTTGATATCTCGCTCGTCAAGACCAATCCCAACCCGAGATATCCTCAGGCATGGTACGATAAAGACAAGAAACAGAATCCCTACAAAAACGCAAACAGATGGTATCCCAACTAATGAGGTGATATTTTGAAAAATAAGATCTCGCTCCTGGCTTTTGTCAATCAGCCTCTCCCGCGCAGGGCGATGGCGGAATATGAGTCCGTTTTTGCCGCAGTCTACGGGGAGTGCCGATTTGAGCAGTTCACGGACAGCCGCGAGCTGTTTTCTGCCCTTGCCGGAGCGTTCGGAGATTCGGAGACGGTGGTTCTTGCGGCTGCCGAGCGGCACTATATCGAGATAAAGAAGCTGCTTTTTGATGCGCTCAGAACAAAAACCGCGTCCTCCGACAGAATAGCCGAAGTGCTTGAAAAGGCGGATGAGGATCAGCGCCTTATGCCTGCCGATGCACAGATACTTGTGACCGACGACGGCAAATACAGCGGCTTTATAGAGAAAAGCGGCAGCCAGACGCTGGTTTTTCTGCCCCTTTCCGACGGCAGATGCGCCAAGGTCGCCGAAGAACTGAAATCGGTGTTCATGCCTGCTGATAAAGCTGCCGAAAGCGTAAGCACTCCCGAACCGGACACTAACAGCGCCGACGATGAGCCAAGTGCTGAGGAAAAGTGCGATCCCGAAGAAGTTGTTGAGCTTTTGAGGGAGCGCGGACTTTCCGCCGCGGTTGCTTCGAGCAAAAACAGCCCGTTCGTGTTCTCTGTCCTGCCCTATGACGACGAATCGGATTTCGGCGATGTCATATTCGCCCAGTCGGTCGATATCGAGCGGCAGGAGGACGAGAGTCACGGCGAATATATAGCCGCTATGGCGGGACGCGCCAGAGCTAAGAGCGGCGCATCAATCGGCGCGGCGATATCGAATGTGTTCCGCAACGACGATGAGGACAGCAAGCATTTCATGCTCATCTGCATAGCGGATGAGAACAAGGCGCGCGTGTTCAAGGTATTCAGCCGCAAGGGCGAGACCACGCAGGAGTTTATCTACGCCTGCGTCCACAGGCTCTATTCCGCGCTCGCCGACTATGCGCGCAACGGCTTTGTCATGCACGATGTCAGCGGCGATGCGTCAATAATAATCACGGACGGCGAACATCACTCTCACCATAAATCGGCTCCGGTGCGCTCAGGCAAAAAGACCGCGCTCATAGTCGCGTCGGTCATTCTGCTCGCCGTGCTTATCGGCACTGCCGTTACATTCCTTGTCAAGGGCTACGGCTCGCAGTCGGGCGCGTCGCTCATCGGCGCGCGCACTCAAGACACCAGCGAGAGCGGGACTGGCGACATAATCGGTGTTATGGATGATATAATTTTTGCCGATGTCGAAGATCCCAACGGCGATACAACCGACGAATATAGTTCTGACAGCACCGCCGCGCAGAGCACCGATTCCGGAAAAACAACCGGGGAGCAGACAAATGGCACAGTGCCCGGCTCGATAGCCGAGGGCTCAACCGTTCTGACGACGGTTATCACCACAAAGCCTACGACCCGCCCGAGCACGACCGAAAAAACGACCACCAGGCCCACTCAGAAGCCGACCGAGACCACGACAAGGCACAGCTCTTCAAAGACGGGTACTTTCGTTTTCACCGTCTACGGCTACGGTCACGGAGTCGGCATGAGCCAGAACGGCGCGTCCGAATATGCGCGCCGCGGCTGGACATACAAGCAGATTCTGCTCCATTATTACAACAACCCCGGCATCAGCCTAGTCAAAGATTCTAATTTGCCGAGCACGGTTACATATAACGGCAAGCGCTATTCGCTCGCCGAATATCTCGGCAAGACCGCATATGCCGAGGTCGGTCCGTCCGCGCCGCTCGAGTCGATAAAATCGCAGATGGTCGCGATATACACCTACGCTAAGCGCCAGAATTTCAAGATGACTACCTCGAACCATGCGTTCCGCGAGAGCTACGCCGGTACGAGTTCATCTATCGAAAACGCGATAAAAGCGACGCTCGGCGAATATCTTGCATATTACGGTTCGCCCGCGTTCACTCCGTATTTTTCAACGGCGGCGGGGAAGACAACTTCAAGCGCGAATGTCTGGGGCGGCAGTCAGAACAGCTATCCTTATCTCTCCGGCGGCAGGACAAGCCCCGAGGGCGATGTCAAACGCACGCTGACCATTTCGAGCGAGGATTTTCGCAAGAAGGTCGAAGCGTATAACGCGAAGGTCGATTCATCAAAGCGCATAACGCTCCAGAGCGACCCTGCGCAGTGGATAAAGATACTCGAGCATGACAGCGCGCGTGGCAGCAGCTGCGGCTACATTTCGAGCATGAAGATAGGCAATCAGACGATGCGCGGCAACGCATTCAGGCTCAATATAATGGGCGCGGCGACGCTCCGCTCGCATTGCTTCACCTTCACTTATACGCCGGACTGATATAAAAGCAAGAGGGCTGCCCGATTTAGCAGCCCTTTTTAAATAGAGGGTGAATTATGAACAAGCAGGAAGTATATGATTTTCTGACAAGCAGGGGAATAGAATACGAAGTGACCGAGCACGGCGCGGTGTTCAATATGGAGGAGATGTCTCATGTTGAGCTGCCGCACCCGGAGGCGGACGCGAAGAATCTGTTTGTCAGAGACGACGAGAAACGCAATTATTATCTCATAACCGTCAAGGGCGACAAGCGTGTTGACCTGAAAAAATTCAGGGAAGGGCACGGTACACGCCCGCTGAGCTTCGCATCGGAAAACGATCTGATGAGCCTGCTCGGCTTGATACCCGGCGCAGTGACGCCGCTCGGTATACTCAACGACAGCGAGAGAAAAGTGAAGCTTTTCCTCGACGAAGAACTTGTCAATGGCGGGCTTATCGGAGTCCACCCGAATGATAACACCGCAACGGTGTGGCTGAAAACAACCGACCTTATAGATATAATAAAGGAACACGGGAACGAAGTTGAAGCAGTCAGAATATGACTGCAAAAATAAAAATCAAGCCGGGAGAGTGATAAAAACTTTCCCGGCTTGATTGTCGGTTACGGTGGAAAAATCATTTGCAATAACAGCAGTTTCAACTCATGCAATTTTGAACTTTAGTGAAATCGCTCGCGCTGCTCGCGGTGAAATAATTTACTTCGTAAATTGTGAAATTTGATGCTGCACATCAAGTGAAATAAAATTCGTTCCTTTATATGCCGCAGGCATATTTCACTCGTTTAAAAGGAACGAATTTCATTGAAAAAAGCACTTGCTTTTGCAAGTGCTTTTTCTGGTGGAGATGGCGATAATCGAAACCGCGTCCGAAAAGGGCTCCCCACAGCTTTCTACGGGCGTAGCCTGTCTTTTAAGATTCCCTCGCCGGAGCGCCGTCAGGCAGGCTCACCGGTTCGGTAGTTCCGTTGTTCATGACGGGTTACGGAGCGCTCACCCGTGCACGTTCACTGCTAATCGACGCCTTGTACCGGGTCGCAGTACTCCCGGCAAAGACGGCTGCTATTTAAGCAGCTTGTAAAACTGTTTTGTTGTCGTTTATTATTTAAACGTATGGGTTTTATAGCGGTCCCACACCGCTGCCCGCTTACCGAAGTTCAACCTCCCCGTCGAAATCCTTTCATCCCCATATATCAAACGGCTTTTGCCGATTGAATCAGAAGTTTTTCATGCTGCGCTCGATATTGCGCGCGGCATCTTTCTTCGCTGCCGTCTCACGCTTGTCATAGAGCTTTTT
>DKDF01000088.1:3513-7373 GCA_002451755.1 Ruminococcaceae bacterium UBA6855 | reverse complement strand
TTGCTCTTTGGTCTGCGCTGAATGCAGCAGACCCTAAATTACGCTCTGTTGTTTCTTTTTATTGCCTCGATAGCTCCCTTTTCGAGCCGCGAGACCTGCGCCTGCGAGATGCCTATCTCCCCTGCCACTTCCATCTGAGTCTTGCCTTTTAAGAAGCGCAGATAAAGTATTTTCTTCTCCCGCTCCGGCAGATTTTCGACCGACTCGCGAAAGATTATCTCATCGAGCCAGCTCCCGTCGTCGCCGCTGTCGCCTAATTGATCCATGACATATATTGTGTCGCCGCCGTCCGAAAACACGGGCTCATAGAGCGAAACGGGCTCGACAATCGCTTCGAGGGCCAAAACTATCTCCTCTTTTTTCATGTTCATAGCCTTCGCTATCTCTTCTACCGTCGGGTCGCGCCCGAGCTTTGCGACAAGCTTCTCTTTCTCCTGCATCGCGTGATAGGCGACATCTCTTATTGACCGACTGACACGCATCGAGTTGTTGTCGCGCAGATAGCGGCGTATCTCGCCGATTATCATGGGAACGGCATAGGTCGAAAAGCGGACATTCTGGTTTATATCAAAGTTATCTATAGCCTTTATAAGCCCGATGCACCCGACCTGAAAAAGATCGTCGGGGTTCTCGCCCCTGTTTGTAAACCGCTGGACAACGCTCAGAACGAGGCGCAGATTCCCGTTTATAAGCTCGTCCCGCACCGACTTGTCCCCCAAATGCATACGGCGCAGAAGCTCCGTCTTTTCTTTTTCTTTGAGCACCTTCAGCTTCGATGTATTCACTCCGCAGATCTCGACCCTGTTGTACTGCATTCCGCCGCCTCCCACTTTGCTCGCGCTATAAAAAATTATTCCCATATAGCGCGCTCTTAATACCGCGAAGAAAAATTTTTGAACTGAGATTGACACGGCGGCGGCGGGCGTGTTACCATTTATCCGGAATAAAAAATATTGAGGGAGGCACACTATGCGATTCGGAACCTGCGTCGGATTTGACAAGCTCGAATCTGCCGCAAAGCTCGGATATGACTATCTCGAGAGCAACCTGGGACACATAAAAAGTCTCGGCGAGCAGGAACTAAAAAATACAAAAGCAATGCTTGACAGCTATGGTGCAAAGCTCGAAGCGGCGAACTGCTTTTTCCCCGGGGAGATACACCTCGCCGGAGAGGATGCGGACATTGAAATTATACGAGACTACACGCGCCGCGCGTTTGACAACGCGGTGTTTCTCGGAATCGAAACCTGCGTGCTCGGAAGCGGGCGTTCGCGCAGTGTGCCTGACGGATTCGACAGAGAAAAAGGGCTCGAGCAGATATATTCGGCTCTGCGAGTCATAGACGACGAAGCGAGCAAACACGGAATAAGAGTTGCCATTGAGCCGCTGAACAGGCTCGAAACGAATGTATTTACGACAGTCCGCGAGAGTGTTAACATCTGCCACACTCTGGGGCTCAAAAATATATTTGTCCTTGCCGATATATATCATATGGTTATGGAAAATGAGGGCTTCGGCGCGCTTCGATATGCGGGCGACAAGTTGATACATATACACTTCTCGAACCCGACCGCAAAAGATTCGCCGAACGGCGGTAAAATGAAGCGCATCTTCCCCGCAGAGGGCGACGGATACAATTATGCGCCGTTCACAGAAGCAGTAAAGGATGCCGGATACGACGGAAGAATGAGCATTGAAGCCAACTGCATCGACTTTGAAGCCGAAGCGGCAGAGGGACTTAAAATGATAAAGAAGCTTTTCGAGTGAGGATAAAATGAGATACGAGTATAAAAGTATTAAAATTTTTGCGCAGGGCGGCGAGGCGTCCAGAGCCGCAGAGATACTGCGCGGCGAAATAGAATCGCGAACGGGAGTTATGCCGCAAATGACTGAGTCCGAAGAAGCGGACATATCTCTTATCGCCGATCCGAACGGTCTGCGCGACGGATATAAAATAGAGCAGAGCGGCAGCCGCCTTGTTTTCAGAGCGCAGGGCATACGCGGACTGATATTCGCCATTGGCATGTTCCTGCGAAAAATCGAAGTCTCGGGCGAAAAAATCACGCTCATACAGGATATCTGTGGAGAATACAAGCCCGACAAACGCATAAGGGGTCACCAGCTCGGCTACCGCACAACGCCCAACAGCTACGACGCGTGGGATTTTGAGGACTACCGCAGATATTATCTCGACCTGATGTTCTTCGGCTGCAATACGGTTGAGCACATTCCCTATGACGGGCTCGGAGCGCAGAAGAACAGGCTGATGAAATATGACCCGCAGGACTTTCTCGTTGAAGCCTCAAAAATTGCGGACGAATACGACCTCGATGTATCGCTCTGGTACCCGAACGACCGCGAGAGCCTCGAGGACGCCGAGAGACGGCGCAGGCGCGTTTTTGAGCGCACTCCGAGGATAAATGTGATGTTTCCGCCCGGAGGCGACCCCGGCGACTACGACGCGGACGAATTTATAAGCCGCTGCCGCGATTTTTCACGCCTGCTCAAGGAATATCACCCGAACGCCGAGATGTGGCCGTCCGCACAGCAGCCGCACTCGATACCGAACTGGGGCGAAAAGCTCATAAGCGAGCTGCAAAAGCTGCCCGACGAAATTGACGGCATTATAACGGGTCCGAACCATGCTTTTGAGATGGATGAGCTGCGCCGCAGAGTGCCCGCAAAATATCCGATAAGATTTTATCCTGACATAACGCACAACGTGCGCTGCGAATACCCGGTTCACTTCGACCGCGACGACTGGCACTATGCGCTCGCCGCGGGACTCAGCCGCGAATGCACGAATCCCCGCCCCTGCGAATACAGGGAAATTCACCGACTCACGCGCAGATATGTTGTCGGCAGCGTTTCATATTCCGAGGGCATAACGGACGATGTCAACAAATGCGTCTGGAGCGACATGGACTTCTTCCCCGATGTCGATGTCCGCGACTCGCTCGAAGACTATTCACGCCTGTATTTCCCCTCTCTGCCGGCAAGCGAGGTTGCAGACAGGATACTCGGGCTTGAGCTAAACTGGCAGACGGATCCGGCGGAGAATCCCGGCATTGACGACAATCTCAGAGGTTGGGAGTCGCTCGCCGAAAGATACCCCGATGCCGTGAAGCTCTGGCGGTTCAACCAGTGTCTGTTCCGCGCAAAGTGCGACGCATATTTGAGACACAAGCGGATAATCGAACTGCGAGCCATAAAAGAAGCGAAGCGCGAGATTCTCTCCGGCAGGCTCGCGAGCGCAAAGAATATACTCAAAAATGCCGAGGACGGGCGTGAAAAGGCGCTTCGCGCGGACATAGAACGCATTGCGGGAGAGCTTTTTGAGCAGATAGGCTTGCAGACGGATGTTGAGCGCTACTGCGCCAACAGCTGGGAGCGCGGCGCAGTGCTCGAGACAATAGACTTACCGAATACCGACCGCGCATGGCTTATGGGTCGGCTCGAAAAGGCTGAATCGATGCCCGAAGACGAGGCCAAGAAATACATGATTCGCAGCGTCAGGCGCAACGAGGTCGAGAGCGACGAATATTATTTCTCGGTCGCGGAACACGGCTTCGGAGTGCTCGGCTGCGAGCAAATTGTCGGCCCCGAGGGCATATACATGAACTTCCAGGGTGACCGCCCCGATGTCAACAACGGCAGTCTCCCGACCTGCCTTTTCAAAGTCTACGACAACCAGTCATTCAGGTGCAAGCTGGGCGGATTCAGATATGACACCGACTACGAGCTGAAGGTCACCTATCATCAGAAAAAAGATGAGAATATCAACGACCTGACGATAAAAGCCAACGGAACGATTGTATACAAAGGCAGTCAGTTCGGCGAAGAGGACGAAGAATTCAACC
>DKDF01000088.1:0-3472 GCA_002451755.1 Ruminococcaceae bacterium UBA6855 | reverse complement strand
CGAGATGCTCCCCGACGGCTTTGTCTGCGCGGTATATCAGCTGCCGAAAGATGTGTTCGTCAACGGGTGCGTTGAAATCGAGATATTCGAAGAGCACGCGGGAGTTATGATAAGCGAGCTGCGAATAGTTAAGAAAAAATAAAGATATGCACTGTGGAAACCCGCAGTGCATATTTTTTACAGCCCCGACGGATTGAATTGGCAGAGCAAATATGTTATTATACATATGTATAACAAACGGAGGTCTCAAATGGAAGCTGTTGCAACTCCCCTCGCTGGAAAGCCGCTTTTCAGCAACAAAGCACTCAAAAAATTGATATTCCCGCTTGTCATCGAGCAATTTCTCGCGATATCCGTCGGATTCTGCGACACGGTCATGATATCCGGTCTCGGCGACGCCGCAATTTCGGGCGTTTCGCTCGTCGATATGATAATGACGCTGATGATAAACGTCTTTGCCGCGCTCGCGACCGGCGGCGCAGTTGTTGCGGCGCAGTTCATCGGCGCAAAAAGAGCAAAAGACGCGCGCAACAGCGCATCTCAGCTGATATTTGTTTCGTTTTTGATTTCGCTCGTGCTCATGGCGCTGACCCTTGTTTTCAAGGCGCAGCTGCTCCGCCTCTTTTTCAGCACGCTTGACGAGGGCGTTATGCAGTCAGCGCTGACATATTTCTGGATTTCCGCGCTGTCGTTCCCGTTCCTCGCGGTCTATAACTGCTGCGCGGCGCTCTTCCGCGCAATGGGCAATTCCAAAATATCGATGCTCGCGTCGCTCATGACAAATATAATGAACATAATCGGCAACGCGACTTTGATCTACGGGGTCAAATGGGGCGTTGCTGGCGCGGCGGCGTCCTCAACTATCTCGCGTTTTTCGGCGATGCTCCTGCTGCTCATTCTTCTCTGCAAAAAGGATCACCCGATATACATATCATTTAGCGAAAAATTCAAGCCTGACTTCGGGCTGATAAAAAAGATACTGACGATAGGCGTTCCCGGCAGCATTGAAAGCAGTCTGTTCCATGTCGGGCGCATACTTGTCGTCAGCATCATAACCTCGTTCGGAACGGTTCAGATAGCGGCGAATGCGGTCGCGAACAACCTCGACGGAATCGGATGCATACCAGGTCAGGCAATGGGACTCGCGATGATAACGGTCATCGGTCAGTGCGTCGGTCTTGGCAGCGAGGAGCAGATAAGACTGCACACAAAGAAGCTGATGAAGCTGACCTATCTTATGTCGGCGATATGGAACGCGATAATCCTCGCCACCCTGCCGCTGACGCTCAAGATGTACAACATCTCGCCCGATGCCTATTCGCTCGCGCTCAAGCTCATCATCATCCACAACGGCTGCGCGATTCTCATCTGGCCTGCGTCATTCACGATGCCGAATGTTCTCAAGGCGGCGAACGACGTCAAATTCACGATGTGCATCGCGCTGTTTTCGATGTTCACCTTCCGACTGCTCCTGAGCTACATAATCGGACTCAAGCTCGGCATGGGCGCTATCGGCGTCTGGATAGCGATGATAGTCGACTGGGTGTTCCGCGCGATTGCGTTCTGCCTGCGATACAAAGGCAAACGCTGGCTGAGCTACAGCATATACAAAAAAGACAAGAAACCGGCAAAAGCAGAATAAATTTGACCCCGCAGTTGTGTTTACTGCGGGGTCAAATTATATCACGGCATAAAAAACGAGGCAGTCTTTCGACTGCCTCACTTTTTGTTTAATTATTTATTGCCGGTCATCTTTGCGATTTCTTCAGCGTAGTTCTCCTCTTTCTTCTCGATGCCATCGCCCTTTGCGTAGCGGATGAAGCCAGTAGCCTTTATCGAAGCGCCGAGCTTCTTAGCAACATCTGCAATGTAGCCTGCGACATCGCCGTCATAGAGATCCGAACGAACGAATGCCTGCTCAAGAAGGCAAACTTCCTTGAGCTGCTTCTTCATACGGCCGTCGACTGCACCTGCAAAGATCTTGTTTGCAACGATATCAGCCTTGCTTGCCATTGCAAGCTCGACAAGAGTCTCAACTGCCTTATCGGAAAGGAAGTTGAAGAGGAACTTGTTGTTCTTCTGCTCCTCATAAGCTGCAAGATCCTCATCGCTGAAGAGCTTATCGTTGACAGCCTTATCGAAGAGATTCTTAAGAATCGGCTTCGGAAGAGACTCGGGCTTGTTGAGCGAGCTGTCGATAGTGATCGACTTCATCTTTGCAAGCTCATCGTCGGAGATGCAATCCTTGCTGAGATACTCGGGGCTCATAGCTGCAATCTGCATTGCAACGTTTCTGCCCATCTCCTTAAACTCTGCCTTATCGGCAGCGTCTGTATCAAAGCTGACAAGAACGCCTACCGAGCCGCCGCCGTGGATATAGGAAGCAACAGTACCCTCAACTCTTACAAAGCGGCGAACCTTCATGTTCTCACGGATTACGAGGAAGAGCTCCTGAACAGCGTCGGAGACAGTCTCATCGCTGCCCGAAAGGGTCATAGCAAGGAGAGCGTCAACATCTGCCGGATTCTTTTCCGCAACAGTGACAGCAATCTTATTTGCAAGCTCAACAAACTTCTCGTTCTTTGCAACGAAGTCTGTCTCGCAGTTGACTTCTACCATAGAAGCAACCTTATTTGCCTCATCATAATATGCAACAACAACGCCCTCGGCGGCAACGCGGCCTGCCTTCTTGGCGGCGGAAGCAAGACCCTTCTCACGAAGAACATCAACGGCCTTGTCCATATCGCCGTCGGTCTCTGTGAGAGCCTTCTTGCAGTCCATCATACCTGCTCCGGTCTTTTCGCGGAGAGCCTGTACGTCTTTAGCAGTGAAGTTCATTATTTGTCCTCCTCTGTCTCTGCGGCCTCGGCAGCCTCTGCGTCGCCCTGCTCGCCCTGTCTGCCCTCGATGACAGCGTCTGCCATTGCGGCGGAGATAAGACGGACAGCGCGGATAGCGTCGTCGTTGCCGGGGATGACGTAGTCAATCTCGTCGGGGTTGCAGTTGGTATCAACGATAGCCACGATGGGGATGTTCAGCTTGCGGGCCTCAGCAACAGCGATGCGCTCCTTGTGAGGATCGACGATGAACATAGCCTTCGGCAGGGTTTTCATGTTCTTGACACCGCCCAGGTACTTGTCCAGCTTCTCCATCTCCAGCTCCAGCTTGGCAACTTCCTTCTTGGGCAGCAGCTCGAAGGTGCCGTTCTCCTTCATCTTAGCCAGCTGATCCATACGGTCGATACGCTTACGGATGGTGCGGAAGTTGGTCAGCATACCGCCCAGCCAGCGAGCGTTGACATAGTGCATGCCGCAGCGCAGAGCCTCGTCACGGATGGACTCCTGAGCCTGCTTCTTGGTGCCGACGAACAGGATGTCGCCGCCCTCAGCTGCAACTTCCTTCACATAGTTGTAAGCCTCGTCCAGCTTCTTCACGGTCTTCTGCAGATCAATGATATAGATGCCGTTGCGCT
>DKDF01000089.1 GCA_002451755.1 Ruminococcaceae bacterium UBA6855 | reverse complement strand
GGCAGAATGGAGATTAATATGAGCTATATTGATGACATGATACTTCACGTTCAGCAGAAGAACTCGACTCAGCCGGAGTTCGTTCAGGCCGCGACGGAGGTTCTCGATTCCATTCGCCCGGTTGTCGAGGCGAACAGGACATATCAGGATTGGGCTCTTCTCGAAAGGCTCGTTGAGCCTGAGAGGGCGACGGTTTTCCGCATCTCGTGGGCGGACGACGCAGGCAAGGTTCACACAAACCGCGGCTACCGAGTCCAGTTCAACAGCGCAATAGGTCCGTATAAAGGCGGTCTGCGCTTCCACCCCTCGGTCAACATGAGCATTATAAAATTCCTCGGCTTCGAGCAGATATTCAAAAATTCACTGACGGGACTCCCCATCGGCGGCGGCAAAGGCGGCTCGGACTTCGACCCCAAGGGCAAGAGCGAGATGGAGATAATGCGCTTCTGCCAGAGCTTCATGACCGCGCTCTACCGCGTCATTGGTCCGAACACCGATGTTCCTGCGGGCGATATCGGAGTCGGCGGGCGCGAAATCGGCTACATGTTCGGTCAGTACAAGAGAATAACCGGACAGTACGAGGGCGTGCTCACGGGCAAGGGACTCTCGTTCGGCGGCTCGCTCGCAAGAACCGAGGCGACTGGCTACGGTCTTGTCTATCTCGTTGAAGAGATGCTCAAGAATCACGCTAACTCAATCGAGGGCAAGACGATAGTTGTCTCCGGCTCGGGCAATGTCGCAACCTATGCAATAGAAAAAGCGATAAGCCTCGGCGGAAAAGTTGTCACGGCGAGCGATTCGAGCGGATTCGTCTATGACCCGGACGGCATCGATGTTGAGACGCTCAAGCAGATAAAAGAAGTCCGCCGCGCCAGGATAAGCGAATATATAAAAGAGCGCCCGAACGCGAAGTTTTACGAGGGCAAAAAGGTCTGGGGCGTGCCCTGCGACATAGCTCTCCCGTGCGCCACGCAGAACGAACTCGGAGCTGAGGATGCAAAAGAGCTGATAAAGAACGGCTGCATCGCGGTCGGCGAGGGGGCGAACATGCCCTCGACTACGGAAGCTACCGAAGTTTTCCTGCAAAACAAGATTCTCTTTGCCCCCGGCAAGGCGGCAAACGCGGGCGGTGTCGCGACCTCTGCGCTTGAGATGAGCCAGAACAGCGCGCGCGTCAGCTGGCCGTTTGAAAAGGTCGATCACCAGCTCAACAACATTATGATAAATATCTATCACAACATGGCAAACGCCGCAAAGGAATACGGACACGAGGACAACTTCGTTGTCGGCGCGAACATCGCGGGCTTCCTCAAGGTCGCCGATGCAATGATGGCGCAGGGAATAGTGTAAAGATATAAAGAAGCACCCCGCAGATAAAATTCCGTGGGGAGCTTGTGTCAGAAATCATTTTCTGTCTTGCTGTTTATGCGCCAAACGCCGAATCCGAGTAGGGGTCGGCGACTCGACGACCCTATGCCGCCGACGGCGGCACGGTAACAATCAGCGATATTTTACGCGGTCTCGTTGCAGCAGTGTTGTGTCGATTGCTCGTTCGCAACTATAGTATATATGCAATTGTGCTGGCTCCGTCAGCAGCGGTGCGTCGAGTCGCCGCACCCTACAAAAGCATCTGCTAAAAAGAAAGCTCTTTCATTCAAATATTTTTCCTATATGTACAGCACCCTACGAAAAAATTTCGTGGGGTGCTTGTGTCAGAAATCATTTTCCGTCTTGCTGTTTATGCGCCAAACGCCGAACTCAAGTAGGGGTCGGCGACTCGACGACCCTATGCCGCCGACGGCGGCACGGCAACAATCAGCAATATTTTACGGCGTCTCGTTGCAGCAGTGTTGTGTCGATTGCCCGTTCGTAACGATAATGTATATGCATTTGTGCTGACTTCGTCAGCATCGGTGCGTCGGGTCGCCGCACCCTACAAAAGCACCTGCTGAAAAGAAAGCTTTTTCATTCAAATATTTCTTTGATATGTTCAGCTCCCCACGAAAAATTTCCGCGGGGAGCTGTAATTTTATTTTATCTTTTATTCTTCTATCTTTATACCCTTATCCTTGAACAGCGTTTTCAGACGCTCAATCGACGATGAGCTGAGTGCCGTCTTCGAGAGTATAAACGCGCTGTCTGCGGCGATATAGATATAAAAAGCGTGCTTCGTAATGCAGACTTTCTGTATCTTTGAATACGGGATGATGCGCTTTATGCTCTTTTCGCCGTGCTCGATGAGCTCCAGCTTATCCTCATAGAAATCGAACTCCTGCTCGGCAAAGAACGACTTGTCGAGCTTTTTGAACGCCATGTATGGCGCTAAATATTGGATATAGGCATACGCCGCCGCGCAGAGCGCGAGGACGGCGCTCACGACATAGAGAAAGATATTGCCGCCGACCTTCACAAAGCTCACTATAACAGCCGCGGCGCAGGCGAGCAGAAGCCAGCCGGTCGCGCCCGAGAAGCGAGTCTTTCTGCGCTTGCTGTCCGTGTAGTGGACATATTTCAAGTACGAATCAAATGTGTTTTTGCAGTTTGCAGTAACTATAAGCATATAATTCTCCGTTTTCAATCTATATCGAGTGCATTTTTGAGATTTTTTCCGAGTATTCCCTCTTTCGCCTCTTCAGAGATATCGAGGGAGATTATTCTGTTTATCAGTGCTTTTGCGTAGTCGGCTTTTTTATACGGGAAGTCGA
>DKDF01000099.1:850-8587 GCA_002451755.1 Ruminococcaceae bacterium UBA6855 | reverse complement strand
CGTCAATAAATCACGCAAATTTCGCGGGCGGATGGTATTCGAGCATATCATGAACTTTTTCACTATTCACTTTTACTTATCACTTTGGGCGAAGCGAAATAACCCCTCAGTCTCGGCTTCGCCGAGCCAGCTCCCCTACAGTGGAGCCTGAATGAATTCTGCTATAAGCTCGACTTTATTTCTATGTATACCGATGAATTAAGCTCGCCCACGAAAAACCGTGGGCGAGCTTAATTCATATAACTATAAATCTGACTGAAAATTGGGTAATATTTATTCTATGATTTTCAGCTTGTCCATTTGCTCAGGTGCTGATCAGTGCCCGAGAGCATGAACTGCGGATAATCCTCGTTCACGCCGGCATAGAGATCACCGTCGCAGGTTGCGAGCCAAAGGAAGAAGTTGCTGTAATCAGTACCGTAAGATGCGGAGACATGGGGCGCGCCCTTTATTATATAAGTATACTTCGGGAAGAGCGCGGTCGAGAGGTCGACACATCTGTCGGGCGACAGATACTCAGCCTTTGCGGGAACGTAATCATCGCCGAGGGTCTCGCCGTACTTCGCGACAGTTGCATAGCCGGACATCTCATATGTCTCGAGCACGCCGTCGCCCGTAAAATTCGCGCTCTCATAGAGCGGAGCCATCGGCTTGTCGTAATGAGAAATAATCGCAACCTTGACGCCGTCACGTATCATGTTTTCAATAAGTGCGGTGCGGTTTGCCATCATCTTCTGCAGGCGCTCGCCGTAAGCGAGGAAATCAGCGTGCTCCGCCGCGCTGTCGCCGAAAACGAAGTCGACTGCATTATTATAGTCCTGCGGCTGAACGAGTCCCCAAAGAACCGGCATATAGGCGAAATCGGGAACGAGCACGCGCTCATAGACCTCGTCTTTATAATTATCGACAATGTAGTCGGTAACCTTCTGAAGCAGCTTGAATGCGCCGATGCTGTTGAGCGTCTTCATGAATGCCGCCACTGCAGCGTTCGAGCCTGTAGCATCGGCGAGCAGACCGGAGAAATAGTTATACATCGTATCTGCCTTGAGCTCAATCTTGCCGGTCAGAACATCGGAGGCGACCTGCGCACCACAGAATGTCGAGGACATAAAGACGCAGCGGTCGACCTTGCTGTAGCCATACTTTGTCAGATAAGCGACGGTCATTATGCCGCCCATGCTCGCGCAGAATATCGAGACCTTGTCGTGTCCCGACTCAGCTATGGCTCTGTCAACTGTCGCGGCGATATCGTCGGCAACTTTGTAAGGATCGAGACGCCAGTCGTATGTAAACAGATATGTGTGGTTGGCGGGAAGATTCTCGGCGCAGGCGCGCGCCATTCCGCGCTCGTTGACGGAATCAAAATCGTTCCATATCTCGGGATGATTTTCCGCGCTCTCGGGATATTTTTCAACGCTGACATTGTACTTTGACTCGCCGTTTTCTTTCATCGAATAGCCGTCGAGCAGGTTTGCTGCATAATCGATAACAGCCTGGAAGAAGGGATCGATATCCTTGGCTTTAACTGCGCCGGAGATGCCCTTGTAGAGCATGGAGAGCAAATCGCCCAAATCAAACTCGAGGGCGTTACGCTCATTCTCGGTGCCCTTGTCGATATAGAGCCCCATCATATCCATTCCCCTGACTATGACCACGGGGCAATCGGTGCAGGTCGCGGGATCGTGCGTTTCCTCCGCCTGCGCTGCTGTGTCTGCGGTTTTCGCGCCCTGATACGCAAATGCCGGCGTCACAAAGCTCAGCAGGAGCGCAAAGGCGAGGAAAACACTCAGAAGTTTTTTCATTGTTTTCATCCTTCGTTTCTTTTATATTTTCCCGAGGTCCCTGAAAACCGACCACGAGACTAATTCGATATTGTTCCTGCGCGCGGCTTCAAGAAGATCGCCGCTTTGAAGAAGTCTCAATTCATAGACGCGCTTCGTCCACTCGCCGGGCTTGTCGTCTATCGGATACGCAGGGTGCATGAAAATCTCAGTCACGCCGTCGATGCAGTTTTCGACAGCGTCAAGATAATATTTGCGCAAGGTGTCGTAATCTTTTATGCGATCCATCGACCAAGGATTCGACACAAGGTCATCGAGCAGGCCGACTCCGCGCCGCTCACCCGCTCCAACAATAATTTTCTGGAAGCATTTTATCACACCGGGAGCTTCCCTGTCAATCTGTCTGGACAAAAATCCCGGAGTTTTCGGAAATCTGTAGGGCAAAGAATGTTCTGCGCAGAAATTATATGCATCAATATAGAAACGCCTGCCGTTTATGCCGTAGAGCGTGGCGCAATGGTTATCGGCATGGTCGACCTCGACGCCCCTTGAGCTGATAAAATTATACTGTGCCTCAAGCTCCGCGCGGACATCGCGGCGGCGGGCGTGCAGGGCAAGCCCTACTTGACTCTCATAGAGTCCCATCCCCTTTTCACTGAGCGAGGACGCGCCGCTGTTGCTCTGCCAGCGGTTCTTGCTGTCATCGGAGTTTATAGTCAGATGCACGCCGACGGGATAGCCGCCGAGCCTTGCGAGCTCAGCGGCGTTGGCGGCATCCGGCGCGACGGTCATGAGCGAGGTCGATGTTATCAAATTGCCTCGCATGAGCTCATCTATCGCCTTTGTCTGCTGCGGATTATAGCCGAAATCATCGGCGTTGATTATGAGATACTTAGGCATTTGTTTTTAACTCTCCATGCGTTTAATGCGCTTTGATTCTTAAACTTCAAATCTTTATTCCTGCCATTTTCAGCAGATCGTCCTGAGTTATGACCGGGATGCCGAGGTCGGTCGCTTTTTGCAACTTGCTTCCGGCTTCTTCGCCCGCGACGACATACGAAGTCTTTTTCGAGACTGACGACGACGCTTTGCCGCCGAGGTTTTCGATTATCTCAGTCGCTTCTTTTCTCGAAAGCGTCGGCAGAGTACCGGTGAGGACGAAAGTCAGACCCGCGAAGCGCTGATCGTCGCTCTTTTCTTTGAGCGACTTCATATTGACTCCCGCCGCTTTGAGTCGTTCTATCAAATCTGCGGTCTGGGACATGGAGAAAAATTCCGCCGCGCTCTTTGCCATTATTCCGCCGAAGCCGTCTATTTCGGCTATCTCCTCTTCGGACGCGGCGATTATAGAATCAATATCGCCGAAATGCTCGGAGAGAAGCTTCGCCGCTTTCTGCCCGATATGGCGTATGCCCAGAGCGAACAGCAGGCGCGAAAGGTCGTTTTGTTTCGAGCGCTCGATGGCCTCGACGAGATTCTTCGCCGATTTCTCCTGATGCCCCTCGAGCATCATTATCTCGCCTGCGGTTATGTCATAGATATCTGCGACATTTGATATCAGATTTTCGGAAATAAACTTTTCAACGAGAGCATCGCCGAGTCCCTCGATATCCATGGCATCGCGTGAGCAGAAATGGATAACATTGCGCAGCAGCTGAGCCGGGCACTCGGGATTGACGCAGCGGACAGCCGCCTCGCCCTCTTCGCGGATAACGGGAGCGGAGCAGGACGGGCAGACTGACGGCAGGATATACGGCACGGAATTTTCCGCGTGCGACACGACGCGCACGACCTCGGGAATTATATCGCCCGCTTTTCTTATAGCGACTTCATCGCCGATGCGGATATCCTTTTCTGTTATAAAATCCTGATTATGAAGCGTTGCGCGGCTGACGGTTGAACCCGCGAGAAGAACAGGTTCGAACACGGCAGTCGGAGTAAGCACGCCCGTGCGCCCGACGCCGATCTCTATATCAACGAGCTTTGTTGTCTTTTCCTCGGGCGGATATTTGAAAGCCACCGCCCATTTCGGGAATTTCGATGTACTGCCGAGGCGTTCGCGCTGGGCAAAATCATCAACTTTTATCACCGCGCCGTCGATATCATATTCGAGTCCCGAGCGTATCTCGCCGATGCGTTTGAGCTCCGAAATGACATCGGTTATATTATCGAACCGAGTATAGAACGGAATTGTATGAAAGCCCTGTTCGCGCAGGAAATCGAGCGACTGTTTATGCGAGCTGAGCTGTGCGCCCTCTATCTGCTGGACATTGAAAACGAAGATATCGAGTCCCCTGCCTGCGGTCACTTTTGAATCTTTCTGTCTGAGCGAGCCTGCGGCGGCGTTGCGCGGATTTTTAAAGGGCTTTTCGCCGTCGAGCTCCTGTCTTGTGACGAGAGTGGCAAAGACCGACTTTGGCATATACACCTCGCCTCTGACTTCGAGGAAAGGCAGCGGAGTTTTTATCTTCAGCGGAATCGAACGCACGGTGCGTAGGTTTGCGGTAACATCCTCGCCGACATCACCGTCGCCGCGGGTCGAGCCGCGGGTCAGCACGCCGTTTGTATATTCGAGCGAGACGGAAAGTCCGTCGATCTTCGGCTCGACGACATAGTGAACATCCCGTTCGGTCTCTCTAACACGGCGGTCAAATTCCTCTATCTCGGCGAAGCTGAACGCATCCTGAAGACTCTCCATGCGCACGCGGTGTTCGACCTTTGAGAACAGATTTTCCGCGCTGCCGCCGACGCGCACGGTCGGGGAATCCGGAGTCACGAGATCGGGATATTTATCTTCTATCGCCTTGAGCTCGCGCTGGAGCATATCATATTCGTAGTCCTCTATCTCGGGGTCGTCGTCGACATAATATTTTCTGCTGTAATAATTGAGCTTATCTCTGAGCTCCTGCGCGCGTTTTGCGCTCTGCTCTTTGTCGGTCAAAAGGGATTCCTCCTTTTAAGCTTCCTTTTTCTCTGCGGTTATTATACCACAACTTGAATACATCTAACAACAATTTATTTCACTGCCGCTGCGGAATATCTATCGTCACGGCGGTCTGCGGGACAGTGCCGACAACGATATTCTCGGCGATGCAATATTCGTCCGAAAAATTCGCCGCGCCCTCGTTCCCGCCGAGAAAGACGTAGACGGAACACTCGACTTTCAGCATAACTCTGTGTCGGGTCTGGTTTATGCCCGCAGAAGTAAATTCATCCGTTATCTGCGCCTCCGCGCCGCCGGTCATGCGGACGGTTACGGGTATCTCGGGTCCCATGCCCGCAAAAACTTCGGAGCCGGTTACAGCGCCGAGCGGTATTTTCACAATAAATTTTGCATTTTCTTCGAGCGCTTCATCGACAGCGCGGACAAGGCGGGACTTGAGTAAATTGACCGAAGCGGCATTGAGCGACATTGAGCCTATCTTTCCGTCGTTCGAGCTAACATTTATGAGTGCCGAGCACTCCTCCGGGTTTTCGGATATAAATTTTTCTATGCTCTCGCCGACTGTGCGCACGGCGAGGCTCTTTGCGCGGGTCATGGCGATATTGCGAACCGCCGGACGAAGCCGCGCATCGACAACGAGCACAAGGCAGACAGCAAGAGTAAAAGCGCACAGAGCCCTGAACGCCCCGCGCGGCAGAGTGCGAAAATTGAATCGGCGCATCCGGCGCATAAAAACACCCCCGCAACAGTTTATGCGGGGGCGACTGAATTTGTTATTGTTTTATTTTGAAGCCCTGACGACGGACACACCGGTATCTATAGATTCGGGACCCGTCGAATTGCCTTTTAGAGCCGCGAGCGCCTGCGCCATGCCGAGATAGCCCATGGTATAGGGGTTCTGCACCATGACTGCTTTAAGGCTTCCGTCGTTTATCAGCGACTCGATAGTGTTTGAAGTATCGAAGCCGATGCCGATTATCTTCTTGCCGGAGTCTTTGATAGCGTTGCCAACGCCGACGGTCGAGCCCTCGTTGGTGCCGTAAAGTCCGACGAGGTCGGAATTGCCGGTTATAAAGCCGGTTGCCGCCTCCTGCGAGGATGCGAAGTTGCCGTCCTTATATTCGGTAGTGAGCAAAGTAAACTTGCCGTCCTTGGTTATCGCCTCGCGAAAGCCCTTTTCGCGGTTCATGCTCGAATTTGTGGCGGTGTTGACGCCGATTATGCCTATCTTGCCGCTCGTTATGCCCGCGTTTTTGAGCTCTTCGAGCATGGTCTCGCCCGCTATCATACCTGCGTTGTAATTATCGGTCGAGAGAGTTGTGACCGCCGGCTCGTTTGCGGGAGAATCGACATAGATTATCTTGACTCCCTTGTCCTTTGCGTTTTTGACGGTCTGCGAAATTGCCGAGGGGTCGTTTGCGGCGAGCATTATCAGGCTCGCGCCGTCGGCGATGGCGTTGTTGACCGCCTCGATCTGCTTGGCGTTGTCTTTGACATCGGGGGCATCCCACTTATAAGTGATGCCGAGCTGCTTTGCCATATCCGACGCGCCCTTGTCGACCGAGACCCAGTGCTGATCCATCTTGTCGATAGTGATGAGATATACCTTGTACTTTGCGTTGGCGGCGCTCTCGGTCATGCCCTGCGCCGTGTTGTTGCCCTCGCCGCTTCTGCTGCACGCCGCAAAGGCGGTCAGAATCAGCAGCGCCGACATAATAACTGCGAGTATCTTTTTCATACTGTCCTCCGTTTATTCTCTTTTTTCTCTGCCGCCGCCGAGCTTGAGCCCTTTGGCAACATTTGTGTTGAGCCGCTTGCCTCCGTGGACGATTCTGTCTATAAGCACGGAGATTATGACGACTATGCCGATGACTATATTGCGAAGCGCGAGAGGCGCGCCTGCGAACTGGAGACCGTTATTGAGCACGCCCCAGATAAACGCACCTATGACGGTGCCGAGAAGCATACCCTGTCCGCCCATGGTGCTGACTCCGCCGATAACGGACGCGGCGACGGCATTTAGCTCATAGTTGGAACCCGCGTCCATGCTGCCCATACCGCTCTGCGCGGTGAGTATCAAGCCGACAACGCCGGCGAGGAAAGAAGATACGACATAAACTTTCGTCTGCGCCGCGGCGACATTGACTCCGGACAGGCGCGCCGCCTCATAGTTCGAGCCAAGAGCATAGACGTGCCTGCCGAGCGCCGTCTTTGAAAGAATGAAAGCGAAGAAGGCGAAGAGCACAACTGCTATCCAGATCGGGGTATATATCCCGAGGAAGCGGCCGTAATAGAAAAAATTCTTGAAGGCGTCGGAATATATGCCGTTGGTGTTCATGTTGCCGTTGACTATCTGCGCGACACCGCGGGCGATTATCATAGTACCGAGGGTCGCTATGAAAGCCGGGAGCTTTGCGACGGAGATAAGAAGTCCGTTTACAAGACCGATTGCGAGACAGCAAACAATAGTTATGAGCACGGTTAAAATCGGGTTCATATTGAATTTTGTCATCAGGGTCGCGCTTATCATACACGACATTCCCGCGACCGAGCCTATCGAAAGGTCGATTCCTGCGGTTATAAGGACGAACGACTGGCCGACGCCGATTATCAATATCGGCGCCACCTGGCGCAGAAGATTCGTTATATTGGTTGCGGAGAAGAACAGCGGGTTTATCAGCGCAAATACGATTATCATGACTATCAGCGCCGCAAAGACCGAGAGCACCTGTCCCATTCCCCTTGCGGAAAGTATTTTTTTGAACATTCAGCTCACCTCCGTGCGGAACTTTGTTGCAAGCTCCATTATTTTTTCCTGCGTGGCTTCATCGCGGCTGAGTTCGCCCGTGATGCGCCCGGAACACATGACGATTATCCTGTCGCTCATGCCGAGCACCTCGGGCAGCTCGGACGAGACGAACATAACGCCGATGCCGCTCTTTTTGAGCTTGTTCATCAGGTTATATATCTCGACCTTGGCGGCGACATCGATGCCGCGCGTCGGCTCGTCGA
>DKDF01000099.1:0-773 GCA_002451755.1 Ruminococcaceae bacterium UBA6855 | reverse complement strand
CTTCTGCTGGTTGCCGCCCGAGAGGTTTTTGACCTCGCTTTTTATTGACGGCGTTTTTATTTTCAGCTCTTTTACGGCGCGATTCGCCATATCCCGTTCGCGCTTTGCGCTGAGCACTCCGACGGGGTTAGAGAGCGTATCGAGATTCGCTATCGCGATATTCTCGCTGACATCGAGTTCTACCAAAAGACCGTCCTTTTTTCTGTCCTCCGGCGCGCAGACTATACCCGCCTTGACGGCGTCGCGCGGGCTTTTGAGCTTCACACTCTTGTCGTAGACAACGACCTCGCCCGCCGTTATTTTATCCGCGCCGAAGAGCGCTCTGACGAGTTCCGTTCGCCCCGCGCCGACAAGACCCGCGAAGCCGAGTATCTCGCCGGAATAGAGATCGAACGAGATATTCTGAACCTCGGAGGTGGATATTCCCTTGACCTCCATGATTTTTTTGCCGCGCTCGGTCTGCTCGTGCGGATATTTTTCGGTTATCTCGCGCCCGACCATGAGGGCGATTATCTCGCCTATAGACAAATCTTTGAAATCGGCGGTCTTTATATATTTTCCGTCGCGCATGACAGTAACTCTGTCGACGATATTTTCGAGCTCCTCAAGGCGGTGGGAGATATATATTATGCCCTTGCCCATATTTTTGAGCTCGTTTATTATTCTGAAAAGCTCCTGCGTCTCGCGCTCGGTCAGCGCCGAGCTCGGCTCGTCCATGATTATAATATCGGCGTTTGTCGAGAGAGCCTTGGCAATCTCGACCATCTGCTGCT
>DKDF01000096.1 GCA_002451755.1 Ruminococcaceae bacterium UBA6855 | reverse complement strand
CTTCGCAAGCCGTTCCCTCGCTTGTCCCCGTTGGCTATCAAACACTGCGGCGCGGCTATTTGGGGTCTGATTATAGAAATCAACTGGTCACTTGCTTTTATCTTGCTATGGCTCAATTGATAGACAAATCCCAATTTTTAATCACATCATTATACAAAAATCTCGACAGATATTATACTGTCAGGCTTGAAGCCGTTTTATCAGCACTCTGCATTTTTGCGGGGTGCTTTTTTTGTTCTACCCGGGGACAAGGCTTCATATTATTTAGAGAAATGGAGGCGGTATCATGCGGGCGGCGGATTCATTTGACAGCGCGGTGGATTTCCTCGACGAACGGCTTCGCGCCGCTCTGCTTGGGGTCGACAGCCGCGTCAAAGAGAGCGCGTATGAAATACGCCTGCGCGCCGCGAGACCCGTTGTTATAGTCACGCGCGGCGGCTCGCTGTTTGTCTATGAAAGCGGCAGAACCGGCTCGGTCTATTCGCCGGGCGCGCTTGCGGCAACTCCTGCGGAGCTTCAGGTGAGCTTTTCACGCATGTGCGGCTACTCCGTCCATTCAAATTCCGCCGCTGCGGCGAGCGGGTTTATAAGCCTTGCCCACGGACACAGAGCCGGAGTCTGCGGCACGGCGGTCATGGCGGAGAACGGGACGGTGAAGTCCTTTCGCGATATCTCGTCCGTGAATCTGCGTATCGCCCATGAAATTCCGGGCTCGTCGGATGAAATATATCCGTCTCTCTTTTCTCATGGCATTGTGTCCGCAATTATTGCGGGATCTCCGCTCTCGGGCAAAACAACGCTCCTGCGCGACCTTGCACGCAGGCTGTCCGGCGTCTCCGGCGGCAGATATTATCGTGTAGCGATAGTCGACGAGCGCGGAGAGATAGCCGCTTCGAGCGGCGGATGCCCGCAGTGCGATGTCGGCTTCTCCGATGTCCTGACAGGCTATCCGAAAGATGTCGGCATTCTGACAGCACTCAGAACCCTCTCGCCGCAGATAATCGTCTGTGACGAGATAGGCAGTCTTTCCGAGGCAAAGCGCATCTTGGAGGGCATGAACTCCGGCGTGAATTTTCTCGTCAGCGTCCATGTCGGCAAAGATGAAGACCTGCGCAGCCGTCCCGCCGCGGCGGAGCTGCTCTCGTCCGGCGTGTTCTCGAAGCTCGTCATGCTCGGCGAACGCCCGGGTGAGACGGCCGGAATATATGACCTGAAGGAGCATTTTTATGCGAATGATCGGAGCTGTTCTGACGGCATCGGCGCTGCTGCTTGCGGGCGGATATGCGGCGCGTATGCTGAGCCTGCGCGTGAGCCTGCTTGAAAAGATCTGCATTATGCTGCGCGTTGTGCGGACTCAGCTTGAATGCTGCTGCTGCCCGGTCGGCGATGTGCTTGAGATACTCGGCTCGACCCCGGATTTGAAAGAACTCATGTTTATCTCGGAGTGCATAAAGCTCTGTGATTCCGAGCCGTTTCCGCAGGCGTGGAGCGATTCGCTATCTTCACGGAAAAACACCGTCGGCTTGACCTCGTCCGATGTCTCGCGGCTTGTTTCTTTCGGCCGCTCGCTCGGCACTACCGCGCTCGAGGGGCAGATAGCAAACTGCGATATGTTCTGCGCCGATTTTGAACTGAGACTATCGGAGGCGCGGGAGAAGAAAAAGAAATATGCAAAAGTTCTGCCGCCTCTCGGCGCGCTCGCGGGCGCAGTCATTGTGATAGCGGCTGTCTGATAAATTCAGGAAAGGAACGGCGTTTGCCGTGCATCGTCTATGGAAGCGGGAATAGTTATAAAAATAGCAATGGTCGGCATAATCGTGGCGGTGCTCAGTCAGGTGTTGTCAAGAGCGGGGCGTGACGATTATGCGCTGATAACCGTTCTGGCGGGCATAGCCGCCGTGCTTATCATGCTGCTGCCGTATCTTTCGCAGCTGCTCGATGCCGTCAACGGTATGCTCGGTGGCTGATATGGCGGAGATAATCAAAACCGCCGCGCTCGCGGTGTCGGTGTGCGTGCTGTGCGCCGTGATAAAGCAGTATCGCCCGGAGTATGCCCCGATAGTGCAGATAGCGGCAGTCGCGGTGATAGCGGCGTCCGCCGTGCGCATTTTGCAGAATATAATCTCGCAGCTCGATTTCTTCTCCGGAATGTCCGGAACCGGCGGCGAGTGCATATCCGTGCTGATAAAGGCGCTCGGTGTTGCCGTCGCGGCGCAGATTGCGGGCGATATCTGCCGCGACAACGGCAATTCCGCCGTGGCGGGCGTGTCCGAGCTCGCGGCAAAGGCGGCGATAATCGCGCTCGCCATGCCGCTGATAAAGTCTGCGGTCGCGCTCGCAAAAGAACTGATAAATATCTGAGGGACGTCTATGAGATGCTTGAAAGTGATTGCGGCTCTGCTGATGCTGTTCGCGCTCAATACCGCCGTGTGCTTCGCGCTTGAGGAGGAGACGACGGACAATTATTCGTCTTTTTATGAGTCGAGCGGAGCGGACAGCCTCGACGATTCTCTGCCCGATGATGTGAAAGACAACCTCGACTCTGTGGGGATAGATATATCGGATTGGCAGTCGATGCTCTCGCCATCGCCCAAAAAAATTATCTCCATGTTCGCCGATATCGCGCGCGGGAGCTTCAAAAAGCCGATAAAAGATATGATAATATTCGCCGGCGTTGTTGTTCTCGTCGGTCTTATCAAAGGCACTGCCGCCGCCGAAAACTTTTCCGAGCCGCTGAATATAGTCATAGGCTGCGCCGTCGCAATAACCGTCTTCGCCTCGTCCGCCGGAGTTATTTCACAGGGTATGAGCGCCGTTGAGGCGACTTCTGATTTTATGCTTGCACTCATTCCTGTGCTCGCCGGTATAATAACTGCCGCAGGTAATCCTACGCTCGCTTTGACTTACGGCTCTTTTGCCATGGCGGCGGCTCAGGCAGCGGCGCAGACGGCAGGGAATATAATCATGCCCCTGTGCGGCGCGTTTTCGGCTTTCGGCGTGTCCGCGTCGCTGAGCCCCGAATTGAAGCTCACGAAGCTCGCGGATATGATAAAAAAGCTGACTATAGGCGTTCTGTCATTTGTTGCGGCGGCGTTTTCGGCTGTTCTGGGGCTCAAAAGCCTTCTCGCCGGGAGCGCGGACACCTTGGCTTCAAAGGGCATAAAGCTTGCGCTCAGCTCCGCCGTGCCGATAGTCGGCGGCGCGCTCAGTGACGCTTATTCGTCAATAATCGGCAGCGTGTCCCTGCTCAAAAGCACAGTCGGCGTGTTCGGCGTTATCGCCGTTGTGATGATAGACCTGCCCGTCGTTCTTCAGCTGACGGCGAGAATTATTTTGTTGAAGCTCCTCGGCGTGCTTTCTTCGTCCATGGGGGACGACACAACGGGTGAGGTGCTCGACACTCTCTCGTCCGCGCTGACCGTGATAAACGCGGCGGTTATTTTTACGGCGGCTCTCTTTATTATCTCAACGGGGATAGTCATTTCCGTGAAAGCGGGTGCGTAGCATGGAAGAACTGAAAAAATGGGCGCTCGGCGTGTGCGCTGCGGCGATATTTTCGTCGGTTATATATGCGCTTGTGCCAAAGGGGAATATGCAGAAAATAATGCGGTGCGTCACTGCGCTGGCGGTCATATGCGCGCTCGTTTTCCCACTTGCGGGTACTATAATAAAAACAAATTTTTCCGCATCTTCGCCAGATACAGAAGCTCTGATACCAAGCGAACTAAACAACGAAGTGAACTACCGCCTGACCGCCGCATATGCCCAGCAGATGCAGGACAGCGTGCAGGAGATACTCGCGTCATACGGCTACCCCGACTGCGAAATAGACCTTTTGACGGATATTGATGAGCAGAACGGCATATTTATTAAAAAGGCGAATATCATATTGCCGGGCGGGGCAGTGCTGAAAGAAGCGGCAGTCGAGAAACTCCAGAACCTGTTGGGGGACGCAGTGATAGATATAAGAACCGGGAGCACAAGCTGATGGATATCAAACACTCTTTTGAAAAACTGAAGTCCGTATTCACCTCCGACAAGAAGCTTGCCGTGCTCTGCGCGGTCGGCGTGCTCGGAGTAGTGCTGCTCATTCTCTCCGAATTTATTCCGTCGGGCGAAAAGAAGGCGGAGAAAAAAGAAAGCGTCACTGCGGCGCAGAGCCAGGAGACCTATGCCGAGGACATAGAAAAGCGCCTGACCGAGATAGTCTCTTCGATAGACGGAGCGGGCAAGACCCGCGTCATGGTGACTCTCGAGAGCGGCGCCGAGCAGGTCTATGCAAAAAACGAAAAGATAAAGAGCGACACCTCCGGCGGCACGGCTCTCGAAAAAGAAAACTTTTCGGACGAAAAGGAGTATGTTCTCATAGAGACCGACGGGAACGAGGGCGGAATGATAATAAAACTCATTCAGCCGAAGATCCGCGGCGTTGCGGTCGTCTGCGAGGGCGGCGGCTCTGATGCCGTACGACAGGAGATAACCCAGGCGATAACCGCCGTTCTCGATATCAGCGCGTCGCGCGTATATATCACGAAAATGTCGGCGTAACCGCGCCGTTCAAATAAAAGAAACCCGAAAGGATTGATATTTATGGTCGTCAGGAAAAGGCAGATAATCGCCGCGGCACTCGTTCTCGCCCTCGGCTCGGCGGTGTTTATAAACTGGTATTATAACCGCCCGTCGGTGAAGAGCGCGAACGCGAAGCCGTCGGTCGAGGCGGTCGATAACACGGGCGGGAATCTCGGCGATGCGCAGCTTGTCAATTCGTCGGGAGTCTCTGAGAGCGCGGTGGCGACCGGCAAGAGCAGCGATTATTTCGCCTCCGCCAAGCTCAGAAGAAATTCAGCTCATGACGAAGCGGCGGAGACCCTCAATAAAGTTATAAAAGACAGCTCGTCCGATGCCTCCGCCGTCAAAGAAGCGACTGCGGCGCTCAAGTCTCTGTCGAACGCGATAAAGCTCGAGGGCGATATCGAAGCGCTGATAAAAGCGAAAACCGGCGGCGACTGCGTCGTGATAATCAACAATAACTCCGCCGAAGTAATCGTCGCAAAAGGCGCTCTCAACGACACGGTTATCCTCCAGATAAAGGAGATAGTTCTCAAACAGACCGGTTTTTCAGCCGAAAACATAACAATTGTTGAATTAAGTAGTTGAGAATTTTCAAGTTTGTGTTATAATATAGGGCAGAAGGAGGAATGCCCTGTGGAAGAAAACAAAACTGTTGACAATATCGGCAACCTCGTAATATCCGAGGATGTCATTGCATCGATAGCTCTCAATGCCGCCAAGGACGTTGAAGGCGTGAGCAGCTTTGCCGCCAGGACTCCCGACGTACATTCGATCTTCAAGCTCGGAGAGGGCGCGGCGAAGTCCGTGCGCGTCTTGTCGTCGGACAACGATGTCAAGATATATATCCATGTCAATATCGCACCCGGAACAAAGATTCCGAAGGTCGCGGCGGATATTCAGAAGAATGTCAAGAACGCCGTCCAGAGCATGACCGGAAAGATGGTCTCGAAGGTCAACGTCTCGATAGCCGGTATGGATATCAAGCCCGAAAGCGAAAAGTAAATTTTTCAAGCCCTCTCTTGCGGGAGGGCTCGATTCGGTTTTTATGCCGAGCAATGTTTACCGCCCGAGAGCGGAATTCTGAGGGGAGTACAGGAAAGTTTATGACAAGAAGCCAGTCGAGAGAGCAGGCGTTCGCCCTGCTGTTTGAAAAGTCCTTCAATCCCGAGACGGATATGGACGATATTATATCTCTCAGCCTTGAAAACGAGCTTATAGAGCCGGACGAGTTCGCGTCCATGCTCGCCCAGACTGCGTGGGACAAGCTGTTTTCAATCGATGATATCATCGAAAAATATTCAAAGAACTGGAAGAAGCACAGAATATCCCGCGTCGCTCTGTCCGCTATGAGACTGAGCATCTGCGAGCTTATGTACATACCGGAAGTCCCGGTCGGCACCTCGATAAACGAGGCTGTCGAGCTGTGCAAAAAATACGCTACGGCAGAGGATGCGTCGTTCGTCAACGGCGTTCTCGGCTCTGTGGCGCGCGAAGAAAAGCTTGCCGACAGAAGCGGCTCCGACGCCCCGAAAGGGGAATAAGCCATGGCTGTTTATCTCGGCATAGATACAAGCAACTATACTACATCCGCCGCAGCCTTTGATGATGTGAGCGGATGTGTTTTTCAAAAGAAGATGCTTCTGCCCGTCAAGAGCGGCGAGCGCGGACTGCGTCAGAGCGATGCCGTGTTTCACCACACCCAGCAGCTCTGGCAGGTCGTGACTGCGGTTATCGATGAGTGCGGCAAGCCCGATTTTATCGGCGCGTCATATGCTCCGCGCGATGCGGAGGGTTCGTATATGCCGTGCTTTACCGTCGGACTCAATACCGCGAAGTGCCTTTCGTCCGCTCTGAACGTGCCGCTTTATGAATTCTCGCATCAGGCGGGTCATGTCGCGGCGGCTGTCTATTCGAGCGGGCATATTGAACTTTTTGACCGCGAGTTTATCGCATTTCATGTCTCCGGCGGAACGACCGAGGCGCTTTTAGTGCGCCCCGATGAAGAGAAGCTTCTCAATATTGATATTATCGGCAGAACGCTCGACCTCAACGCGGGACAAGCTGTTGACAGAGTCGGCGTCGCTATGGGGCTCAAGTTCCCTGCGGGCGCGGAACTCGAAAAACTGGCGCTCGAAAGCCGAAAAATATTCAAGCCGAAGCCCTGCGTCAAGGGCACGGACTGCTGCCTTTCGGGCATTGAAAACAAGTGCCTCGATATGATAAAAAACGGCGAGGAGCAGTGCGATATCGCGCTCTATTGCCTCGATTCCGTGGCGGCGGCTCTCGAAAAAATGACGAAGAATATACTTGAAAAATACGGCAACCTCCCGCTTGTCTTTGCGGGCGGCGTGATGTCCAATTCAATAATACGCCAAAGATTTACAAAGGAGTTCGGCGCATACTTTGCCGAGCCTGCATTCTCGGCGGATAATGCCGCCGGAACGGCGTATCTGACTTATCTCAGGGAGCAGAAAAATGCTTGAAACCGTCAGCGTAACAGTAAGTCAACTTAACAGATATATAAAATCCGTCATGGATTCGGACTATAACCTGCGAACGGTGTTCGTCAGCGGGGAGATATCGAATTTTACGAATCATTACCGCACCGGGCATTTTTACATGACCCTCAAGGACGAGAAAGCGGCAGTGCGCGCAGTCATGTTCAAGTCCGATAACGAACGCCTCGGCTTCATGCCCGAAAACGGTATGAAAGTTATCGCCAAAGGGCGCGTCAGCGTCTTTGAGCGCGACGGTCAGTATCAGCTCTATATTGAAGATATGCAGCCCGACGGAGCGGGCGCTCTGAGTATCGCTTTTGAACAGCTCAAAAAAAAGCTTGAAGCGGAGGGACTTTTTGCGCAGGAGCGCAAACGCCCGATACCGCGCTTTCCGAAGCGTGTCGGCGTCGTCACTTCGCCGACGGGTGCTGCGGTCAGGGATATTATAAATGTCATAACGCGCCGCAGCCCGTCAACGCAGATAATCCTCTGTCCCGTGCAGGTTCAGGGCGCGTCCGCGGCGGGTCAGATATCCGATGCCATCAGGCGGTTCAACGCGGGGCATTATGCCGATGTGCTCATAGTCGGGCGCGGCGGCGGCTCGGTCGAAGAGCTATGGGCATTCAACGAAGAAAAAGTGGCTCGTGCAGTTGCGGCGAGCGATATCCCTGTTATTTCCGCAGTCGGTCACGAGACGGACTTCACCATCTGCGATTTCGCGGCAGATCTCCGTGCGCCGACCCCATCCGCAGCGGCAGAACTTGCCGTCAGCGACAGGGCGGAGCAGCACGCATATATCAATCAGCTCGGCAGGCGCTGCGCCTCTGCGCTGGATTCGTATGTTCGCTTCGGCTGCAATGAAATAAAACGTATCTGTGCCGAACTTTCGGCATACGGACCTATGCAGCAGATAATCTCTCAGCGGCAGACGCTCGATTCACTTCTTTCCGATATGCAGTCGGCGGCTCTGCAGGCGCATCACAGGGATAAACTGAATCTCTCTGTCCTCGCGGGCAGGCTCGATGCACTCAGCCCCCTGAGAATACTCTCGGGCGGCTATGCGGCGGTCGAACGCGGCGGAAAGCTGATATCAAAAACGAATGTCCCCAAAGAGGGCGACGATATAACCGTGACTGCGGCGGATATAAAGCTCACCGCCCGTGTCACTTCATCTGTCGAAAACGGAGGAACAGGCAATGGCTAAGAAAACCTACGAAGATTCGGTCAAGAGACTTGAAGATATAGTTTCGGCTCTCGAGCGCGGCGATGCTTCTCTCGATGAGTCCTTGAAGCTCTTTGAAGAGGGGACGAAGCTCGTCTCTTTCTGCAATGAGTATCTCGACAAAGCCCAGACGAAGATAAAAGAACTGTCCGAGCTTGAAAAGGAGAATGAAGATGAGTAAAAAATATACAGCCGACGAGTATATCTCTATGATAAACAACGCGCTCATGGCGTATCTTTCGTCCGAGCCGTCGGGCGCGGGTGAAGCAAAGATGCTCGAAGCGATGAGATACAGCGTCGAAAACGGCGGCAAGCGCATCCGCCCGATGCTGACTCTCGAGTTTTGCAGAATGTGCGGCGGCAGCGTTGAAGCGGCTCTGCCCCTTGCGTGCGTTATCGAGTTTATCCACACATATTCGCTTATCCACGACGATCTGCCCTGCATGGACAACGACGATATGCGCCGCGGCAAGCCGTCGAGCCATATCAAATTCGGCGAGGCAAACGCGCTCCTTGCCGGCGATTCGCTGCTGACTTTCGCGTTCCAGACCGCAGGCGAGGCAAAGGATATCCCCGCCGATGCCGTTGCAAAGGCTGTCTCGCTCCTCGCTCGTGCGGCGGGCTGCGCCGGAATGATAGCGGGTCAGGTGCAGGACCTTGAAAACGAGAACAAGACTGTTTCGGTCGATGATCTGCGCAGTGTCGATGTCCTCAAGACGGGCGAGCTTATAAGATGTGCGTGCCAGCTCGGCTGCATCGCCGCGGGAGCCGACGATAAAAAGCTCGAAGCGGCGCGAATATATGCCGAAAATCTCGGCATAGCGTTCCAGATAGTCGATGATATCCTTGATGTCACAAGCGACGAGGCGACCCTCGGCAAGCCGATAGGCAGCGACGCCGAGAACTGCAAAAATACCTATGTCTCGCTCCTCGGACTCGAAGAGGCGCAGAGAATAGCCGCGGAGCTTACCGATAAGGCAATAGACGCGCTTAAAATTTTCGGCGATGAGGGTGAATTTTTGATATCGCTTTCCGAAAAGCTTCTCTCCAGAAATAAGTGACCGTCAATCCATTCTCAGTGAAAGGTTGAAGTCAAATGGCATCTGACAAGTACCTTAAAAATATACACTCCCCGGCGGATATAAAAGGCATGAGCTACGCCCAGCTAAACGAGCTTGCCGCCGAAATACGCACTGTTCTTATCGACACGGTTTCAAAGAACGGCGGTCATCTCGCGTCCAATCTCGGTGTCGTGGAGCTGACTCTCGCCATGCACAAGGAGTTCGATTCCCCGCGCGACAAGTTCGTCTGGGATGTCGGACATCAGGCGTATACCCATAAGCTGCTCACGGGCAGATACGACCGCTTCCACACTCTGCGCCAGGAGGGCGGACTCTCCGGATTCTGCCGTCCCGACGAGAGCGAGCATGATATGTTCTACAGCGGTCATTCCAGCACCGCCGCCTCGAGCGCGCTCGGACTCTCGACTGCGAACACCATGCGCGGCAGCAAGAACACCGTTGTCGCCGTCGTCGGAGACGGCTCAATGACCGGCGGAATGTTCTATGAAGCTCTCAACAACGCCGGCAGAACGCACGACAGGCTCATAATCGTGCTCAACGACAACGAGATGTCTATCTCCGAAAATGTCGGCTCGATGGCGCGTTATCTCGCCGTCGTCAGAGCAAAACCCGAATATTACCGCATGAAAGCGCATACAGAAAAGCTCCTGAAACATATTCCTCTTATCGGAAACGAGCTTTCGGATGCCGCGTTTGATATAAAGAGCGCATTGAAGCGCATTATCTATTCCGATTCGTGGTTCGAGGATCTCGGACTTCACTATATCGGTCCCATCGACGGGCACAATATCCAGCAGCTCTGCGAAGCGTTTGAGATGGCGAAGAAGTATGACAAACCCGTGCTTCTCCATGTCAATACCCTCAAGGGCAAGGGTTATGATTTTGCTGAGCGTTCGCCCGAGCAGTTCCACGGGATATCGAAGTTCGATATCAACACCGGCGAGCCGCTCTCATCCGGCACGAGCTTTTCGAGCAATTTCGGCGATATTATGTGCCGCTTCGCGTCCTGCGATGACCGCGTCTGCGCCATAACCGCCGCGATGTCCATCGGCACGGGACTCGACAGATTTTCAAGCGAACATAAAGACAGATTTTTTGATATCGGCATCGCCGAGGAGCACGCCGTGGCGTTCGCGCTCGGTCTTGCAAAGAGCGGATTTATCCCGGTTTTCGCCGTATATTCTACTTTCCTCCAGCGCTGCTTCGATCAGCTTCTGCACGATGCCGCGCTCCAGAAGCAGAAGATGGTTATAGCCATCGACCGCGCCGGATTTGTCGGCGAGGACGGCGAGACGCATCAGGGCGTTTTCGATGTTTCAATGCTCAGAAGCGTGCCGGATATAACCGTCTATTCGCCATCGTCCTATGAGGGACTCAAACACGCCATGCAGCAGGCGCTCTATTCCGAGTCGAAGCTCGTCGCGGTCAGATATCCGCGCGGAGCTCAGCGCGCGATACCCGAGAGCATCAAGCCGACATTTGCCGACTTCGATGTGTTCGGTGATGAGAACGCCGAAAAGGCTATTGTGACCTACGGCAGGACTTTTTCCGCCTGCGCGTTTGCATATGAAAAGCTCGTGAATTCGGGCGAATCCGTGAAGCTTATAAAGCTCAACCGCATAATTCCCGTCTGCGAGGGCGCGGTGGAAGCGGCGAAAAACTGCAAGGATGTCTATTTCTTTGAAGAGGGTATACGCCGCGGCGGAGCTGGCGAAGGTTTCCTGTTCGACCTTTCAAAAGCGGGATTCTCCGGGAAATATCATCTCAGAGCTATTGAAAACGGCTTCGTTAAGCAGGCGTCCGTTGAGTCGCTTTTGCATAAATACGGCTTTGACGAAGAGGGTGTGCTCTCGTTCGTCACTTCTGCGGAGGCTTGACCGTGGAGGAAAACAGAAAGCGGATAGACGCTCTTATGGTCTCTTTGGGTGTCGCGCCGTCGCGCGAAAAAGCCAAGGAAATGATAAAGAGCGGGAATGTATATTTAAACGGCAAAGTTGTATCTAAAGCTGGACTTTTGGCGAGCGACTGTGATATAATCGAGTATAAAGGCGAGTCTGAACGCG
>DKDF01000086.1 GCA_002451755.1 Ruminococcaceae bacterium UBA6855 | reverse complement strand
CGCAAGCCGTTCCCTCGCCTGTCCCAGTTAGCTATCGAACACTGCGGCGCAGCTATTGTAAGTCTGATTATAAAAACCAGCTGGTCACTTACTTTTACTTTGCTACAGCTCGATTGATAGATAAATCCCAATTTGCCGAACCGATAAAATTGGCGCTTCTATGCACCTTTCGGCGTCCCGTATCATCTGCAATTCTGCGTGACAGAACAGCATAAACCCCGACTACAAATCATAGTCGGGGTTTGTTATTTGGTCTATGCTGAATATGGCTCTTATTTCGGCAGGTTGGCGAACAGCTTTACATTGTCGAATGTATATGTATACTTGCCGTCCTCAATGCCGTGGATTATCTCGCAGACCTTGTCGTTATACGGAGTCGGCACACCGTACTTTCTGCCGTAGGCGCAGACAACGCCGTTTATTGCATCAACCTCGCACTTCTTGCCCTTTTCAAGATCCTGAAGCATGCTCGCCTTGAGGAGCCTGTGCTTCTTGATGCAGATCGGGATGAGCGCGAAGGATATCTTCTTCTTTATGCCGTTGCCCTTGTAGTCGAGGAGCTTGACGATATCCTTGCCCTGAACCGGCTCGATTTTTATTCCCGCCGCCGCGGCAACATCGATGCACTCTTTTATAAGGTTCTGACAGCAGACACGGGAGGTCTTGTTCTCTGCGGCGTCGCCGAAAGTGCCGCCGATAACGGCGGACATACCGCTGAACGCGGCGTTGATGAGCAGCTTCGACCAGCGGACGCCCATGAAGTTATCCTCAACCTCGACGGGGCACATCTTCTCAAGCAGAGCCTTGACCTGCATGAGTTTGTCATCCTTCTGACCGTTCATCCTGCCAAGACCGAAACTCATGCTGTCGGGCTCGCTCGTAAGCTCCGAAACGCCCTTACCGTGGAGAGTTGCGCCCCAAGCGACGGTGCAGCCCATCGTTCTGTCCTCGCCAACAACCTCGGAGACCGAGAGCTCCGGCAGTCCGTTCTGAAGCGTGCAGACGATGCAGTCATCGGTCATGTTCTTCTGAAGATTCTTCAAGACATTTACATTGTCGAGCTGCTTTGTCAGCAGGATTATCAGCTCATATTTTTCGGTCATCTCGTCGGGAGTCAGCGCGTGAACCGGGACGGTTATATTGACGGTGCCGATTATCTTCGCGCCATCTTTGTTGAGCGCGTCAACATGTTCGCGGTTGCGCGTGATAAGATCAACATCCACACCCGCCTTTGCGAGATATGCGCCGAGCACGGTGCCGAGCGACCCCGCGCCGTAAATTGCAGTTTTCATTCGGATCCCCTCTTTGATAAATTTTTATCGATATGATTATATCACAGGATGCGGTGATTTACAACAAATCTTTTTGCATATACCGCGGCTCGTACTCGGAATAACCGTGCTTCGGATAGAAGCTGTACGACTCGTACCAGTCGCTGCGCTCGCCCAAATGAACCCGCAAAACGCGCTTTCCGTCGGCGCGGGCATATTCTTCCGCTGTTTTGAGCAGACGCGAGCCTATGCCCTCGCGCTTCCTGTTGAACTTCACGAACAGCCTGTGCAGCCATGCTTCATCCGAACCGATAACAGGGCTGTACCCTACGCTGCCTATGACACGGTCATTTTCGTCGAGCGCTATCCAAAACATCCCGCCGACATCAAAATAATTTTTCTCTATATCGAGCAGATCTTCGTTGATGCCCGGCACTCTCCCGAGCGCGTTTTTTGCCTCGAGTATCATAAAAATCAAATCGTCGCGGTAACGCGGCTCAAACTTCACTATTTTCATATATAGACCTCAACAAAAAATCCCCGGATGAAGTATCCGGGGAAAGTTTTTGGCTTGTTATCTCTTGGAGAACTGCGGTGCACGGCGAGCGCCCTTGAGACCGTACTTCTTTCTTTCGGTCATTCTCGGGTCTCTGGTCAGGAAGCCTGCCTTCTTGAGTGCGGGGCGAAGCTCTGCATCATACTGAAGGAGTGCTCTGGAGATACCGTGGCGGATAGCACCCGCCTGGCCGGTCACGCCGCCGCCGTTGACGCGGCAGATGACATCGAGCTTTTCGCTGGTGCCTGTAAGAGCGAGAGGCTGGCGGACGATGAGCTTGAGGGTCTCAAGGCCGAAATAATTGTCAATCTCTCTGTCGTTGATGATGATCTTGCCGGTGCCGGCATAAAGACGGACTCTGGCGACTGATTTCTTTCTGCGGCCTGTGCCGTAGAAGTAAGGAACTGAATCGTACATTATTTATTGCCTCCCTTCATTAAAGAGCCCACTCTTCGGGCTTCTGTGCTTCGTGCTTGTGCTCAGCGCCTCTGTAAACGCGGAGTCTTGTAAGAGCGGTGCGGCCCAGAGTAGAATCGGGCAGCATACCCTTGACTGCAAGCTCGACAGCGAACTCGGGCTTTGTCTTCATGAGGGTGCTGTACTTGACCTCTTTCATGTTGCCGATATAGCCGGTGTGATGATAATACATCTTCTGGTTGAGCTTGTTGCCGGTGAGGACAGCCTTCTCAGCGTTGATGATGATTACATGATCGCCGCAGTCGGCGTGAGGAGCGAATGTGGGCTTATGCTTGCCGCGAAGAAGGACGGCAGCCTGAACTGCTACCTTGCCGAGAGGCTTACCGGCAGCATCGATGACATACCACTTACGGGTGATGTCGCCCGCTTTGGGCATATAAGTTGACATACTTGTTACCTCCGATTTCTTAATGCTACGATATATTACCACATCACTCTATGCTTGTCAAGCACTTTTTCTTTAAATTTTAATTTATGTTTTGCTATCTCCGTTTTCCTCGCGTTTTCTCGTTTTTTCATATCATTTGCTCGCTTATGATTTACGAAAAAATTTTGCCGATACCGCGATAAAATCAGCCGTCCTACACTTTTTCATTAATTCAAATATATTAACCGAAAATCAATACAAACAAGTCAAGAATAAATCAGACGCTCTCCGACGAATTAAAGTCAAAGAACGTCTTTATGTTGCAGGACATTAATTCTTTTTCTTTTTATAGCTCAAAATAATAACTGCCACGATTATAATTGCCGTTATTGTACATATAAGTCCAATTACCAACACACTCTTACTAGTAGCAATATGCTGACCCGTTTCATCATTACTATTACTTTTATTCTTCTTAACATCAACGGTATCATCTGATTCTAATATATCAGATGACAAATCAGAAAATTTAAAAGCGGGGCGAGCTCCATAATAAACATCACTAACACCGCCACCGTATGTTCCATCATTCAACTTGCCGTCATGATAGACAGTATATACATCATCTGTTCCATAACCGGCAGAGCGTAATAATTGATCTGAACATCCATCTGTCGAACTCACAAACAATCCTTGACACTTCGCATAATCAGTTCCTTCTGTGCGCCGATTTTTATTTGTTTTGGTATCCGCCGTAAATCCATATGCAATACTTTGCATCTCACTCCACGATAATAAAAAAACCTTGTCGCAAGTATTCTCTCCTGATTCTTCTCTATAGGTATCTATATAATCTCTATTATCAAGTTCGGTTGTAACTATCTTACTTTTTTGAGATGCCGAAAACGCGGTATTGTAAAAGTCATCATTAAGCCACCTTCTTATACTGCTTGTAGCATAATCGTTAGCATAGTTCGTATGATTTATATCGTTATAACATTCGCCACTGCCAGCACTATAAACTGTATTGCTATACGCCTGACAGTCTATAATATATCTACAAAGAACAAGTCCCACTTCCGGGTCAAGTACTATCCATTCAATCGGCTCATATTTAAAATAATAAATTTTATCTATGATGTATTTGTTGTCCGACTGATTAATAAAATTACGACCAGACGCATTGGTACATGTTCCCGCTCTATATTGAGAAAAAGTAACAGCTCTATATTTCTCGTCATTATAGGTGATATCGGCATATTTCATCCAATCGCCCTGTACCATAGAACCGTACTTGCCATCTCCACTATAATAGTCATAGCTTATCCAGTCTTTTGGTATTTCATCAAGAGCCAAGACAGTAGTGCTATCTATTACTCTGCTCTGCGGATAAGAGCCAAAATCAATGATATCTCCAACTGCATATGTTTTCTTCATCGCTTCCGCCTTCGGTGCAAATACTCTCGCGTTTAAGAATACAGTTCCAAACGCAATAACAAGCACAAAAACTGTAGCCGTTACTACTTTAAAAATATTTCTAATTTTCATGTTTTTACCTCCGTTTTATCTATAGACTTGACCTTTTACAACATGATACCATATCTAATTTTTAATTCAATAGTCCTTGGTATAAAGCGCACTTTTGCAGGTATGAAAAACAAAAAATGGGTAATTTGTAGAAATTGCGCTCAAATTGACTTTATCCGCGGCATAGTATATAATAAATGTATTATATAAGCTCACGGAGGCAGACATGAAAAAAGAAGAGATAAAGCGCATGAACGATCTCTATCACCTGTCGCAGGAGAGGGATCTGAGCGAAGAGGAATTTGCCGAATGGGAGGGGCTCAAAAAGCAGTATGTCGCCGATTTCAAGGCGAGTCTCACCGCCCAGCTCGACAATACATATATAATAGACGACAAAGGCAACAAGCGCAAGCTCGAAAAGAAGTCGGGCGACAAGTAATCTGCGCGGACACAAAAGTGAAAGAGTGATATTATGTTTTGCAGAAATTGCGGAAAGCAGCTCGAAGACGGATTCAAGGTCTGCCCCTATTGCGGCGAACCGGTGAGCCTCGCGGAGAGCGACGCCAGACGCGCGGCGCAGGAACAGCCCGCCGCAGAAGATACTCAGCCCGTAAATAATGATATCCCGAAAGAGACGGCTCTCCTGCCCGCTCCCGCACCCGTTCAGCCGAAAGCAAACAAAAAGCCCGAGACAGAAAGCGAAAGCACCGGCGGATGGAAAGTTCTCGGATTTTTCCTCGGCTTCTTCGGTCCGCTGCTGTGGTTCCTGCCGCTCGTCAGCCTCGTGCTCTATCTCATATGGAAGAGCGACAAGCCGAAGGTCGCAAAGGGCATCGGTCAGTTCACGCTGATAGGTCTCGCGGTCGGCGTGGGACTCGCCGTTATTATTGCGATAATCGTCGGAGTGCTGTTTGCGATAACCGCGTCGATGACTGTGTTCGAGATGCTGCGCAGCTTCTTCCACGGCTCGCTCGGCGGGATAAACGATCTCGTCAGAAGTCTCCCGTTCATCGGCTGAACAACATAAAAATATTGAAACCGCCCGTGTTTTTTCCTTCAGAAATCCGGGCGGTATTTTTTGCGTGTTTTTGCGTGTTTTTGAATTTATTCATTGATATTCATTCAATATTCATCAATTATTCATTGATTCTTTTCCGCAAGCGGTAAAGCTTTCCTCCTTGCTAATGTGGATAACTATGTGGATAATGTGGATAACTTTTATGTTTTGATGACCATTTGGAATATATGCGTAAAGTAAAAAACTTTACAGTGCGGTTTTAATAACTATATAGAAATATTCTGCATAAACCGCATATACAGTGCCAAAAAATCAACCCGACTGCAGGAAAACTTGCAGCCGGGTTTTATGCATAAAATTTTGCGCGTGATTTTTGTCTATTTTGCTAACTTCAGACGTTCGCGAGAGCCGCATCAAGATCGGCAATTATATCGTCGACATTCTCGGTTCCGACGGAGAGTCTGACGAGATTTTCGTAGACTCCGCAGTCGTCGAGCTCCTGCGCGGTGAGCTGGCGGTGGGTCGTGCTCGCCGGGTGCAGGCAGCAGGTGCGGCTGTCCGCAACATGGGTAACTATCGCAGCGAGCTTGAGGCTGTCCATGAATCTGACCGCGTCCTCTCTGCCGCCCTTTATTCTCAGCGAAATGACGCCGCAGGTGCCGTTGGGCATATACTTCTGCGCGAGGTCATAGTATTCGTCGCCCTCAAGGCCGGGATAGCGGACGGACTCGATCTTCGGATGAGCCTTCAGGAACTTTGCAACGGCGAGAGCGTTTGAGCAGTGGCGCGGCATGCGCAGATGCAGAGTCTCAAGTCCGAGGTTGAGCAGGAATGCATTCATCGGGGACTGAATTGAGCCGAGGTCGCGCATGAGCTGGGTCGTGCACTTCGTTATATATGCAGCCTTGCCGAACTGCTCGGTGTATACGACGCCGTGGTACGACTCGTCGGGGGTTGTAAGTCCCGGGAACTTGTCGTTCTGAGTCCAGTCGAAGTTGCCGCTGTCAACTATAACTCCACCTACGCTTGTCGCGTGACCGTCCATATATTTCGTGGTCGAATGGGTGACTATATCCGCGCCGAACTCAAACGGGCGGCAGTTTATCGGAGTCGGAAAAGTGTTGTCGACTATCAGCGGCACGCCGTGGGAATGAGCCGCTCGCGCATACTTTTCAATATCGAGCACGACGAGCGAGGGGTTAGAGATTGTCTCGGCGAACACGGCTTTTGTGTTATCTTTGAATGCCGCGTTGAGCTCCTCCTCCGTCGCATCGGGGCGAACGAAAGTGAAATCGATGCCGAGCTTTCTCATCGTGACATTGAAAAGATTGAAAGTTCCGCCGTATATCGCAGACGCGGCAACGACATGGTCGCCTGCGGAGCAGATATTGAAAACGGAGAAGAACGACGCCGCCTGACCGGACGAGGTGAGCATCGCGCCTACGCCGCCTTCAAGGTCGGCTATCTTCGCGGCGACGCAGTCGTTGGTAGGGTTCTGGAGACGGGTGTAGAAATATCCGGACTCCTGCAGGTCGAAGAGCCTGCCCATCTGCTCGCTCGATTCGTATTTATATGTCGTGCTTTGGACTATCGGCACAACGCGCGGCTCGCCGTTTTTCGGAGTGTAGCCGGACTGCACGCACTTCGTTTCTATATTAAAGCTCATTTTGTCTCCTCCTTTTTGTCAGTCTTTGAGAAAATGACCCATGAGATCGAAGCCGGGATCGATGAAATTGCCGGTCTCGGATGCTGATTTTTCATTTATGCTCGCAACGCCGCTGTCAAGTTCTTTACCTTTACGGTAAATCAGATACGGAACAGGGTCAGAAGCGTGTGTGCGGGTCGATATCGGGGTCGGATGATCCGGCAGAACCATGACTTTATAATCGTCCTGAGTGTTGAGATAGTCAAGGATTATAGGCATTATGCGGCTGTCGATGAGCTCGATTGCCTTGACTTTATTCTCAGGCTCGTTTCTGTGGCCGCACTCGTCGGGAGCCTCGACATGAATATAGACAAGGTCCTGACCTTTACGCCATTCGTCGATTGCGGCGTTCGCTTTGCCCTCGAAATTCGTGTCGATATAGCCGGTCGCGCCCTCGACTTCGGGGGTGTTCATGCCCGCGCAGATGCCGATGCCCTTGAGCAGATCAACTGCCGAGACGATGCTGCCTTTCACGCCGAACTTCTCTTCAAAGGACGGCAGAGCCGGGCGGCTTCCCTCGCCCCAGAGCCAGATAGAATTTGCGGGGAGCTTGCCCTCGGCTATTCTCTTCTTGTTCACGGGGTGATCCTTCAAAATGTCGTAGCTCTCGCGCATCATGGCGATAAGCTTTTCGGCGTTCGGCGAAGTCGAAAGATACTCGCCGATAACTCTGCCGGAGATATCATGCGGAGGAGTCATCTTGCCGAGATCCGTCGTGCCGTTATGTACGATAAGGCAATGGCGATAAGCCACGCCGCTGTAAAAATCGAATTCGCTGCTGCCGAAATGCTCCTGCACGGTTTTTATTATCTGCGCCGCCTCTTCGGTCGAGATATCGCCGCCGGAGTAGTCGAGCATGGTCTTTGCGCCGTAATTCGCCTCGTCGCTCAAGGTGACAAGGTTGCAGCGCAGAGCGATATCCGTTTCGCTCATCTTGACTCCGATGCTGACCGCCTCAAGGGGCGAGCGGCCGGTGTAGCACTTCTTCGGATCGAATCCGAGCACGCTCATATTTGCAACATCGCTGCCTGGTTTGAGTCCGGCGGCAACGGTTCTGACAAGTCCGACTTCACCCTTCGACGCGAGCGCATCGATATTGGGCTTCTTTGCAACTTCCATCGGCGTCTTGCCGCCGAGAGCCTCAACGGGATAATCCGCCATGCCGTCGCAGAGAACTACAGCATATTTCATATATCTTCACCCTTTCAGAGAATTTATGCACAAACGATGCATATCGGGCGCGGCAAGTTCGGTTAGCATATGCATACTCGCCCGCCGCTGCTTTAATTATATCATAAAGTATCAGCGCATTAAAGCAAAAATTAAGAGAGAATATACATATATACTATATAAAAAAGAGTGCAAAATGACGAAAAATTATTTGTCAAAATGCGCTTGCAGCATATAATTCAGTTCGGCACAATGATATAATCGATTTGGAAGAAATATTCAGGAGGAGGATACATATGACGAGAAAATTATTCGCGCTTTTACTCGCCTGCCTGCTGATTTTCATGAGCTTCACGGCGTGCGGCAGCAAAACGCCCGAAGCGGACACAACTGCGGCAGAAAACACATCCGCCGAAGAAACAGAAGTCAATGCGCAGACGAGTGCAGAAGAGACGGGCTCCGAAGCGGTATCCGAATCCGCAGAGGATAGCACTGCACAGAGCACGCAGAAGCCTGCGGCAGATAAACCGGCATCGAAGCCCGCGACAACTGCAAAATCGAATAATTCCGGCTCAGCTTCAAAAGGCAAGCTTGAAGTCAGCGCAGGAAGCGTCAAAAGCATCACCGGCGCAAAAGTGCTCAGGGCGTGGAAGCTCAATTCAAACGGAGTGAATATCGAAATTCACAGAATCGCTTACGGGTCGCAGATAACTCAGGCTTTCAAAAAAGCGAACGCGGACGGCGCTATCGACTACGACAAGACGGTCACTTATCAGCCGGTAGTCAATATAGCGATAATCACCTGCTCGCCCGAGCATATCGGCGTTGCCTCGAGCCAACAGCTCCTCGGCACGAATGTCGGCAAGGTCGAAGACATGGGCAGAAAGAGCGACGCGCTTATAGCGATAAACGGCGAAGCAGGTTCAACATATAAAAAAGGTGCGCCGACTATTCGCAGCGGCTCGGTCGTTTCGACCGACGGCAGCGGGCAGGGAAGACTGCTGATATACAAAAACGGCACATGGAAAGTCGAAACGCTCACAAACGAGAACTGCAAATCTTATATCTCGCAGGGCGTTTACAATTCCCTGCGCTATCAGTGGCAGGTCATAGCGAACGGCAAGGCGACCAACGAGCACGACACTTACTATCACAACCGCACGGTGTTCGCACAGATATCGGAGAACAAATATATCATGGCTGTCGGCGAATTTATGCCGCTCGACAACATGACGAAAGTCCTCATAGCATACGGCGCGAGAAATGCGTTTTTGCTAAACGGCGGCAACTGCTCGTCGATGTATGTCAAGGGTATAGGCAACACGACCGGCACAAAGGCGACTCAGCTCAAGGACCTCAACAAACCGTGCGTTATCGAGAGCGAATTTTTCGCGGCAAACGGCATGCTCGGACTCAACTCCGCCGGGAAGCAGAAGCTGGGCGGACCTTGCAACGAGCTCGACATAGTATATGTAAAATAAAACAGAAGGGGTGAGACGGTGAAAAAGGCTTTCAGAGCGGCTGCAATTGCGGCAATATTGCTATTTGCGCTGGCTTTTATCGGGAACGCAAAAATCAAAAGCGCATCGTCTCACCTACTGTTTTCTTCGTCCGCCAGCGTCGGTGGCGGCGAGTCGCGGGAAGTCACGCTCAAGAGCGGCGACAGAATAGCCATCGGTTCATATCTCGGCGAGCCTATTGTATGGAGAGTCATCGAAACGGGCGGCAGAACTCTGCTCATGAGCGAAAAGGTGCTGTGCTTCAGGGCGTTCGACCCGTCTGAGGACGGCATCGGCAGCTCCGATTATCTCACCTCTCCCCTACGCGCATGGCTCAATTCGGAGAGCGGATTTTTAAGCCCGGAGAATTTTTCAGATAATGACCTTTCGCTCATATCGCCCGACCGAAACGGCGATTCGATATTCCTGCCGTCAAAAGATATGCTCAAAAATATAAGCGCCGCCGACCGCCGCAGAAGCCCGACCGAGCAGTGCATCAAAAACGATGCTTCGCGCTATTTAACTCTGCGCAAATACTGCTGGTACTGGACAAGCTCGCCGGTTTCGACGAATCAGAGCAGCGTTACGGCGGTCACTACGACAGGTGGATTCTATAAAACGCTCGCGGCGGACGAGCTGTGCGGCGTATGTCCGGCGATGTATCTTCGCAGCAATATTCTTGCTCTTTGCGGAAGCGGAACCGCCGAAAATCCGTATGCGTTGGCGGGAGGCACCGAAAGATGAGAGAAAAGCTGAAAGAACTCCGAAACTCTCCGCGCTCGATAATAGCCGCTTTCTCCGCCGCCGTGCTGTTTTTCTGCACGGTGTTCACTCGGCTGATCCTCAAAACCGACGACGGACACTTTCTCGGCATACTCCACAGAAACGGATTTACTGTCGCAAGCTGGCTGCACGAGCGGTACACGACAGTGTCCGGGCGGATAGTAGGCGAATGGCTGATGATAAACTTCCTGCGCCTGCCGCTCATTTTCTGGAAGCTGTTCATAGCCGCGCTGATAATATATATAATGTATTTTCTCTGCCGCCTGTCGGATTTTTTCGGCGAAAAGGCAGATATAAAGCAGAGATATATCTTCGCCTGTTCGGTGCCGTTGGCAGTATTCCTGCCATGTCTCAACCCGTCGGTGTTCTGGTTTGCGGGTTCGTTTACATTTCTCGTTCCGTTCGCCGCCCTGCTTATCACGGTGACTCCGCTCACATTCGAGGTATTCGGCGAACGCGTGAATCCTATGGCATATGTCGCCGCCGCGATCGCTTCTGTCGTCGCGGCATCTCAGGAGCAGTCCTGCGCCGCGGTGCTTGCTCTTCAGGTGATTCTGCTGATTTTTTCGGCATATCAACGCAGGCTCAGACTCCGTCAATTCATTCCGCTCCTGCCGAGCGCGGTTTCCGCCGCCGTGTTGGTTCTCTCGCCCGGACTTCGCGGGCGCGGAGCGATGGAAGCGGCATCGGGTTTTGAAAGATTTTCCAAAATGAATATATTTGAAAAACTGCTTTGCGGATTTTCAAATTATTTCGCATTTTCGTTTTTCTTCTCGCTGATAACAGCAGCTATTTTTCTTGTTCTGCTCGGCGCATCGGTATATGAAGCGTTCGGCGGCTCGCGGAAAATAAAGAAAATTTTATCAGGCTTTGCAATATTCGCCTCGGTGCTGTGTGTCGGAGTCAACGCCGCATATATTATTATCCGCCGCACCACCCCGGACAAAGGCTTTGAAAAGATGTTCAAGAGCGGCAATTATCTTCCGCTCGAGCTCGCAGTCATCGCGCTCTGCTTTGTTTTTCTTATGAGCATTTTCGCCCTTATAGCGGCTCTCATCAAGAAGAACAAAAAGCTCGGTTTCACCGTCGGCGTGCTGTTCAGCGCCGCCGTCTGCTGCGCCGCGGTGCTCGGATTTTCTTCGTCCGTCTACGCCTCCGGTCAGCGTGTATTTTTCTTCACCGAGATGTTCACGCTCATCGCCTGCGCAGCGATGTATTCTTCACTTTCTGATAGCAAAGCGAAAAAATTTGCGGGATATGCAGTCACGACAGCCGCATTTATTTTCTATATTATCAATTGCTTTACTTATACATTCCTTGAGATACCCATAATGGGCTAAGTCAAATTGTAAAGCGATTTACTTTACAATTTACACACCTATTTTTTAGCGCAAAAATCAAAGCTCCCGTGCGACTTTCCCGATATATCAACATATCCGAGAACGCATGGGAGCTTTTGTTTTTTTACTTATAAATCATGTAAAGTTCAACAGCTTGTCATCAATGACCGTGCGGAACAACATCGAGTTTATCATGTTCCTCGCCGAGATCGGCACGCAGGAGCGCAAAGAACACTATTGCGAGCAATATTTCGGCGCACCAGATAGTCTTGCCGCCGAGATAGCCGCAGAGAAAAGTTGAAGCGACCGCGCCCGCGACAAACGAGCCTATCATCAGCAGATGCGCGAACATCTTGCCGCGCGCCTCTTTATTACCGCTGCGAAGCCACTTGACGAGGTTCGAGCCGACCTGGCGGACATGGTTGGTGCAAAATGTAGTCGCCATCGGAATTTTCTTCGCCTGGCGGAATGTGTTGAACTGCATCGAGGCGATAAAATTCACAGCCACCTGGCAGATCTGCGGCGGCGCATCGTCCGGGACAAATCCGAGCGCAAATATCCACGCCATTTCAAACGCCACGAACGCCGTGTCCCAGCGGACTATCTTGCGGCGGTTTATATGCTTGGGCAAAAATTCCGAAATGACCGTGCCGAGCAGATAAGCCGAAGCGGGCAGAAGATAATACAGCGCCTTGCGCCAGTTCCCGCGCCCGAGCTGAACCGCCATGAGCACGAAGTTCGCCGTCTGCGCGTTGCAGAACACGCCGCCTTTTTGAACATATGTATATGCGCCGAAAAATCCGCCGACCGCTATCATAACGGCAAATATCCAGAGCTTTTCGCATTCGAGAAGCTCTTCATCTTTTTTGAGAGCCTTTTCTTTCATCGTTCACCACACCGTTTCTTTTCTACAACGCATAAGTTTATCACTGCTCCCCGTCTCTGTCAAGGAACGGTAAATAGGCGTAACATCTTGAAAATCACCTGTTTTCATGGTATTATTTAGGATATTATATACCATTATAGAATGCAATATATAAAAGAGGAGAATAGCATGTCAAAGCTTTTGAAGTATTTGAAAAAATACAAAATTGAAAGTATTCTCGCGCCGTTTTTCAAGCTCATTGAAGTGGCGTTCGAGCTGACTGTTCCGCTGATAGTCTCGACTATAATCGATGTCGGCATAGAGAACGGTGACAAGGTTTATATCATCAAACGCTGCCTGCTGCTCGGTCTGCTCGGCATACTGGGTCTTTGCAGCACGCTTGTGGCACAGTATTTCTCGGCGAAGGCGTCGGTCGGCTTTGCTTCCGATATCCGCCACGCGCTTTTTAAGCATATCGGCAAGCTCTCTTATTCCCAGCTCGATTCGCTCGGCGCGCCGACACTCATAACCCGCCTGACGGGCGATATAAATCAGGTTCAGACCGGAACGAACCTGACCCTGCGCCTCGTCCTGCGCTCGCCGTTCGTTGTATTCGGCGCGGTGATAATGGCGTTCACGGTCGACGCAAAATCGTCGCTCGTGTTTGTCGTTGCGGTACCCGCTCTCGCCGCGGTCGTGTTCGCGATAATGCTCGTGTGCATACCGATGTACCGCAAGGTTCAGCAGAAACTGGACGGGCTGCTGAGCAAGACGCGCGAAAACCTGCTCGGTACCCGCGTTGTCAGAGCGTTCTGCAAAGAGGAAGAGGAAATTGCGGACTTCGACGCAAAAAACAGCGCCCTGACCGAGATGCAGACGGCGGTCGGCAGGATATCCGCTTTCATGAACCCTGCAACTTTCGTGCTCATAAACCTCGCGATAATCGCGCTGATATACGTCGGCGCAATACGCGTTGATTCCGGCGCCATCTCGCGCGGCGCGGTCGTTGCGCTCTATAACTATATGTCCCAGATTCTCGTTGAGCTGATAAAGCTCGCGAATCTCATAATCAGCGTCACAAAGGCGATAGCCTGCGGCAACCGAATCCAGTCGGTGCTCGATATCGAACCCGGCACTGTCCCCGGCACTGTCACTGACGGCAACGAAAACAGCGAATATTCAGTCGAGTTTGAAAAGGCGTGCCTGTCGTATAACGGCAGCGAGGAATCCCTGCACAATATCGATCTCAAAATAAAGCGCGGCAGCTCGATAGGCGTTATCGGCTCGACCGGCTCGGGCAAATCGACTCTCGTCAATCTTATCCCCCGATTCTACGATGTCTCAGGCGGCAGGATTCTCATTGACGGCGTGGACATAAAGAATATGTCTATGCGTACCCTCCACGAGAAAATAGGCTTCATCCCGCAGAGCGCATTCCTGTTCAGCGGCACCGTCGCCGACAATCTGCGCATGGGCAAGCCCGACGCTACAGAAGAGGAGATGTGGGAGGCACTCGAAACCGCGCAGGCGGCGGACTTTGTCAGAGCCATGCCGGACGGACTCGACAGCGAGCTCTCGCAAAACGGCAAGAACCTTTCCGGCGGTCAGCGCCAGCGTCTCGCGATAGCGCGCGTGCTGATAAGAAAGGCTGAGATATATGTTTTTGACGACAGCTTCTCGGCTCTCGACTTCTCGACCGACGCGAAGCTCCGCAAGGCTCTGCGCGAGAGAATGCCGGATATAACAAAAATAATCGTCGCCCAGCGCGTCGGAACGATAATCGACGCGAGCCGTATAATCGTGCTCGACGAGGGCAAGGTCGCAGGCATCGGCACTCACCGCGAGCTGCTCAAAAATTGTACGGTCTACCGCGAAATTGCCCAATCCCAGCTTTCAAAGGAGGAACTCGCATGAGCAGAAGATCACCTCTGAAGAGAAAGCGCACCTCTCAATCGAGAAAAAAATACAGCGGATATTCCGGCGGAAACCGCCGCCCCGACGAAAAGCCGAAGAATTTCAAAGAGACCGTCTCGCGCTTCGTGCCGCTTTTAAAGCCGTTTATCCCCGGCATGATTGTCGTGCTCATAGCGGGCGTTATCGGCACGGTGCTGACCGTCACGGGACCGATGTTCCTCGGCGACATAGTCGACGCGATAAAAGAGCAGGCGGATATAAAGCTCTCCGGCGGCGAGATAAACTTTTCAAAGATACAGAAAATACTGCTGACCATTCTCGGCATCTACGGTCTTAGCGCAGTGCTCAGCTATGTTCAGCACTATATCATGGCGGGCGTCACGCAGTCGGTCGTGCGCAATCTGCGCGACAAGGTCAACGACAAGCTGACCCATCTGCCGCTGAGCTATATCGACTCGCACTCGAAGGGCGATATCCTCAGCAAGATGATGAATGATATCGACAATATCAGCAACACCCTGCAGAACAATCTCATTCAGATAATCACCTCTGCGGTGAGCTTCATCGGAATGCTTGCGCTGATGTTCTATGTCAGCTGGCAGCTGACGCTCATCACGCTCTCGGTGCTCCCGCCGAGCCTTCTCGTGGTATCGCTTATCTCAAAGCGCTCAAAGCGGTACTTCCGCCGCCAGTGGGACGAGACGGGCAACATAAACGGACACATCGAAGAGATGTACACCGGTCACACGCTCATAAAAGTCTTTGACCACGAGGAGCAGGCGATAGACGAGTTCGACGATATAAATGTAAGTCTCGCAAAAGCCGGATATAAAGCGCAGTTCATCTCCGGCATAATCGGCCCGATATTAAATTTCGTCAGCAACATAGCCTATGTGCTCATCTGCGTCATAGGCGGCGTGTATGTCATAAAGGGCACTTTCTCCCTCGGCGACATAACGACTTTCTTCACTTATTCAAAGCTCTTCATGCAGCCGCTCGTCAGCATCGGCAACATCGCGAACAATCTTCAATCCTCGCTCGCGAGTGCGGAGCGCGTGTTTAACCTCCTCGATGAGCCCGACGAGTGCGCCGACTGCTACGACACCAGGATCGAAGAGCCCAAGGGCGAGGTCGAATTCAGAGATGTCAGCTTCAGCTACACTCCCGAAGCGCCGCTTATCGAAAACATGAATCTGAAGGTCGAGCCGGGTCAGCTCGTCGCGATAGTCGGACCGACCGGAGCAGGCAAGACGACATTCGTGAACCTGCTCATGCGCTTCTACGATGTCAATAAAGGCGAGATTCTTCTCGACGGGCACGACATACGCACGATGCCGCGCGAAAATCTGCGCAGCGTATTCGGCATGGTGCTCCAGGACACATGGCTGTTCGAGGGCACGATAATGGAGAACATAGCCTACGGACGCAAAGATTGCTCGCGCGAAGAGGTCATTGGCGCGGCAAAGGCGGCAAGAGTCCACCACTTTATCAGCACTCTGCCCGACGGCTACGAGACGATGCTCGAAGAGAACGGCGAGAACATCTCGCAGGGTCAGCGCCAGCTTCTGACGATAGCCCGCGCCATCCTCGCAAATCCGTCGGTGCTCATCCTCGACGAGGCGACAAGCTCAGTTGACACACGCACAGAAGTACACATCCAAAAGGCGATGAACGCGCTGATGAACGGCAGAACGAGCTTCGTTATTGCGCACAGGCTCTCTACTATCCGCGACGCCGATGTTATCTTGGTTATGAACAACGGCACGATAGTCGAGCAGGGCACGCACGAACAGCTGCTCGCGCAGAACGGCTTCTACAGAGAACTCTACGCCAGCCAGTTCGGAGTGTAAAATATAAAAATTATCCGCTGTATCAAATAAAATGATACAGCGGATTTTTGATTAAGATGATAAAATCTTTTAGCGGTGTGGAGCATAAAGAGCGAGCTTGGATTTTTAACAAAACCTATTTGGGCGCCCATATAGGTGAGCCGGCTCGACGCACCGCCGCCGCGCGAGCGGCACAAAATCTTTGCAAAAGTTTATTTTACCGACCGTAGGGGCGAACTTCGTTCGCCTTTAAATTTTCTGTGGTTTTCGGACAACGCACTTCGTATAGACAGCCCTTGCGGCTGTCTGTTATCGGCGATAGCCGATAAAATTCAAATTGAAGATAGTTTGTTTCGCTGAAAAAAGAGAGCCGGAAATCCGGCTCTCTCGTTTTTATTGTTTCGCAACAGTTGAAAATCCCCGGTTCTACCGGGGGAAAAGAAAGCTTAAGTAAAAGA
>DKDF01000108.1:230-3792 GCA_002451755.1 Ruminococcaceae bacterium UBA6855 | reverse complement strand
AAAGAAAATGCCGAAATGCGGGTAATATAAAATATTCGATTGTTGCAGGACGCGAAGGTAGATGATAAATTTTACAATTTCATATTGTGCCGCTTACGCGGCAGCAGTGCGTCGAGGTCGCCGCACCCTACAAGTTGCGCGTCAATAAATCACGCAAATTTCGCGGGCGGATGATATCCGCCCCTACGCGATTGTGCTGATTTGTAATATCGTTATGATCACTTATCACCGACATCCACACACACGAATCCAATTTATCGCACACATCACAAACACAAAATCCTACCCGTGTGAAATGGGTAGGATTTGATATTTGCTATTGCACTGTCGGGGCAATGAGTTTATTTATCTGTTTGCCTCGTCGACAAACACGCGGAACAGCGGCAGACACGAGGAGAAGAATTTTTTATACGCCTCGCAATAGTCGCGGTCGGCTCTGCTTCGCTTGCATCCGTCGCCGCGGCAGAGGGGATAATATCTGCATGCCTTGCACTTTGGGTCAATCGGCAGGCTCTCGCGGATAAAATCGGCGGCTTTCTTTGAATTTGCCATCGCTTCAAGCTCATCTGAATTTATGTTTCCGAGCAGCCATTCGTCAAGGCAATAGAAGTCGCATGGATAGACATTGCCGTTGCCCTCGACTACGAATTGGTGCATACAATGGCCGCAGACTCCGCACTGCTCCGGCTGTCTGCCGACATACATCTGAACCCAGTTATCAAACTGGCGTATACTCGTATATTCGCCGCGGACATAGTCTTTGACATAGGCGTTGAACAGATGTATCAGAAAATATGCATACTGTTCGTTAGTCATATATAATTCGCTCTCGCTCTTGTCGCCGAACGGGCGCAGGCACGGGATGAACTGGAGATATTTGAATCCCTTGCGCTTGAAGAACGAATATATTCTGTCGATATTCTCGGCGGCGTAGCCGGTGAGCACGGTCAAAATATTGAAATCGACCTCGTGCATGGTCAGCATCCGGGCGGCGTTGAGAATCTTATAGAATCTGTTCGTGCCGTTGGCGTCGACTCTGAATCGGTTCGCTTCCATATCACCGTCAAGGCTCAGACCCACGAGAAAATGTTCATCGTGAAAGAACTGCGCCCACTGCTCGTCTATCAGCAAGCCGTTGGTCTGTATACTGAAAAATATACGGCTGCCGCGCAGGTTGTATTTTTTGACCCGCTCGGCGAAATCTTTGAAATAATCTATCCCGGCGAGCAGCGGCTCTCCGCCCTGAAACGCAAAAGCTACGCTGTCCCCTTTCGCGAAGCTGAGCGCGCTTTTTATGAGCCTGTCAGAAGTTTCAGCGGACATAATGCCGAGGTTATGCTCTTCTCTTATCTGCGAAACATCGTGATAAAAACAATATTCGCACCGCAGATTGCAAAGGCTCGACGCGGGCTTTATCATTATTGAAAGTTCAGGCAAAATTTCACCCCCGGATATTCCGACCGCCGAGCGGACTGTTCACCCGTTCGGCGGCATTTTTATCAGCTGTTTTCTATAATTCCTCGGCGGTTATTTTTGAACTCGTTCATCTTTTCGTCGAGTCTGTCGCGCATCTCATCGGCAATTGTCGGATATGCCGGGGTGCGGTTGTAGTTCTCGCCAGCATCATCGGTCAGGATATGCAGCCAGTTCTTGCGGAATTTGTCGAAGAACGCGGAGTTGTCGTTCTGTATATTCTTGAAATACTTGAACACGACATACTCATTATTCTTGAGGACATCGAAATCATAGTCTTTATACTCCTCGCGCGAGAGTATATCGGCAGTCGGTATAGCATACTGGATAGCCTTGAGCTTTTCGCGCTTCATGTGGAGTATCGGGGTTTCGGCAGTGTGTATAACTTTGTTCTGGGTGAACACGGGAACCATCGAAACGCCGTCTATAATGCGGTCTGCGGGGAGATAATTCTTTTCCGTTCCGCCGTTTCCGGTGATGCCGCACATCTCGACAAGAGTCGGGAACAGATCGACGAGCGTTGCGGACTCGTCATAGGTCGAACCCGCTTTGAACAGACCGCCGTTGTTGCCCCAGCGGATCATAAACGGCACTTTCTGACCGCCCTCATAGGCGAGATATTTGCCGCCTCGAAGATCGCCCGTCGAGCCCTGAAGCGCGGGACCGTTGTCGCTGGTGAACACTATTATCGTGTCATCCATGACGCCGAGCTCCTCGAGAGTGTCAAAGAGCTTGCCGAGATAATAGTCAAACTCGGTCACGCAGTCAACATATGTGCCCATGCCGGATTTGCCCTTGAACTCATCGCCGACATACACTGGCGCGTGCGGCCACGGAGTTGCATAGAACGCGAAGAACGGCTCATCGCCCTCCTTGACCTGCTCTGTTATCCAGCTGTTTATCTCTTCATATATCCACTTTGTGGCGTTGCTCTGGTCTTTGAGTTCGTCGGTACCGCGGGCAATTTCATATTCGCCGTTCTCTTCACGGACATGGTAGAACGGGTTCATATCGTTGACATAGTGGCTGCCGTAGAAATAATCGAAGCCCTGATTTGTCGGCAGATACTCGCCGTAATCGCCGAGATGCCACTTGCCGAAGCAGCCCGTCGCATAGCCCGCTCCCTTGAGAGCCTCCGCTATGGTTATCTCGTCGCCGAGCATACCGTCGGCATTGCCGCCCATTTCAACGGAATTGAAGATACGGGTCGAAGCGAACGGAGAGAATGTGTCAACGGTCGGATATATGACATTGTCGGCATATCCGCGATAGGGATAGCGCCCGGTGAGCGCGGCAAAACGCGCGGGAGAGCAGACGGAATAGCTCGAATAGAAATTCGTGAACTGCGCGCCCTCTTCGCCGATGCGGTCGATGTTCGGGGTATCATATATCGCGCCGTTCGCGGAGACATCGCCGTAGCCGAGATCATCCATGAGAATGAACAGGACATTGGGCGAATTCTCTTTTGTTTTATTTTTGTCTATCCCCTTGAGGTAGTCGTCCTGACCGTCCCAAAGGCGCTCGGTGTTGGGCTTCGAGCGCAGGTTCATGGTCAGCACGAACGCAACGGTAGTGAACACGAGCAGCACGCTGAGAACACGTGAAAGCACTTTTTGAAGAGTGACTTTTTTATCGATTTTCACAACGCAGAGAATAACACCGACTATAACGGCTATACTCGGCAGGGCGAGCAGGAGATTGCCGAGCAGGCGCGTGAAGAAATTACCCTCGCCCGTGAGCCAGGGATGCTCCGCGCTCGAAAATCCCGCAAGACCGGAAGTGAACGCGCCGAAGCCCGCATCCGCGCCGAAAATTATGTAATAAGTGATAACGCCGAACAGCGCGGCGCAGTAGCCGATAAGAAAGCCGAGATAAAGCCGGCGCTTGAAAAACATACCGATAACTATAAGCGCGGACACAATGCAGCAAAAGCCCACGCAGACGACCGCGGTCATATTGAGCCTTGTTATCCACATCGCGAGCATGAGTGCAGTACCAATAACGCTGACGATTATCGGGAACACTTTCTTTCCGGAATCAAATTCTATCTTTTTCTTCAATTCATGACCTCCTTTGAAAAATTCACCAA
>DKDF01000108.1:0-135 GCA_002451755.1 Ruminococcaceae bacterium UBA6855 | reverse complement strand
TTTTGACCCGAAGCTGTATAAGCATACTGCGAGTGGGCAAAAAGGCTCTTAAAAGAGCAACAATAAAAGGTCATACTCCGCATTATAATCATACGAAATATGACCTGCATCTCTTGCTCTTTGGTCTGCGCTGAA
>DKDF01000022.1:14278-23147 GCA_002451755.1 Ruminococcaceae bacterium UBA6855 | reverse complement strand
TATTTTTCTTTATTACCAGTCTTCTGCTATCATCCGAAACAAGCTCGCATATTTTGCATGCAAGATCCTCTGCGGATATATCTGCGATAACGCCGGTTACCCCGTCGGATATTGTAGCTTTGCCTCCGACCGTAGCAGTCGAAACTATCGGTGCGCCGCAAATAAGCGCTTCCATCAAGACAAGGCACTGTGATTCATTCAAAGACGGCTGAACAAGAAGGTCACACTGTGCAAAATATTTATATGGATCGAACCGTGAACCCAAAAGAATAAATTTGCCGTCGAGACCGTAACTGTCAATCTTCTTGACAATATCATTGTAGTAATCGGCTGCATCTTCATCCTTCGGTCCGATGACATACCATCTGAAATTATCAACGCTTTGGGAAACTATCCTACACGCCTCAAGCGCGAGCGCAATGCCCTTTTCCGGATTTATTCTCGCACAAGTGACCGCATTGAACATCTGCCGATCGAACAGCTGCTCGCCGCACTTTGCTAGACTCTTGATATTTTCATAGTCGACTATATTCCCGACCACGCTGAGTTTAGATTCAAGATACGGTCTGGCATTTGCAATTATATCTCTGCACTGATCATTGACTGCAATTATTTTGTCGCAGTGATCCGTATATTCTCTGTCAAGATAATAGCCATCCTGACTTATGTGATACCACATAATTTTCTTTGATTTATCGTTCAAGTGGTTAAACAGGCTCTTCATTGCCGCGTGGTGATATCTGACGACAACATCGGCATGCTCTCTCTTCACGCGCATCAAAACCGCAAGTCTGACAAGTATGTTATAAATACGTTCGGCTCTCTTTGACCCGGCGAGCTTACTTACAAGCTTTTTCACAGCACTCGGGAACCGTCCGCCGACCTTTAAGATTTTAACCCCGGAATTATCGCTGAGCCTGTCCAAAAGGTCATATTCGCTGCCCCACATTACGAGAACAGCTTCATAACCGTGTTCTCTGAATTCTGCATTGTTGAGCAGATTGATAAGAGAGACTTCCACTCCACCGAACTTCAAATCCTCTATCAAAAAAACAATTTTTTTGTTCTTCATTTTAATACCCACCCAAATGTAAAATTCCACATTTTGTCAACTGTAAAAAACAAACTGTGCAATTCAGTATTCATCGCAAATAAACCCTCAAAAAATCAACATATTTTTCGGTCATAAACACAGAGCCGCGTTTTAGCGCCGATGCGAGAAGCTTCGTGTGCGCAGGCAATTTTCCCATATCGACTGCTGCCGCCGCAGAGCGAACATCTTCATCCGCGCAGATGTTTTCAATGACCTTCCTGCGCTCCTGTTTCGAATGGGAATTGGCTTTTTTTGCTTCATTTCGAAGCAGGAAATTGACCATATACAAAAGATAATAATCGAGCTGAGATGATATATCAAAATCAGAAGACGCATTTTTCTCTTTGAGCCGCTTATACGGCAGGAGAATAATATCTTTGAGTTTTTCGTCATATGCCGTCGACATCGACTGCCCGGTTATTCTGTAATGATAAGTCGGCGTTTTTATGCATGATATGCTCTGCGAATCGAGCAGACACGGATATATGAACGCCGCGTCCTCGCCCATTCGGATGCGCTCATCGACTGGCAAAAGATTTTTTTCGATCAGCTCTCTTCTAACCAGCTTGCTCCAGCAGTTCGGATTGACGCCGAAGCTATAGAACCGTCCGTCGAAAAGCATTCTCGGAAATATCTCTTTTTCGAGGCGGCCGCGATCGTAGAACCCGTCTTCAAAGCACTGGCTGCTCGGTTCGGCGCGGTCTCCGTAATCGCAGAGGAAGTCGCTGAGCACCATATCGGGCGAATGCTCGCAGACGGCCTTGTACATATTCAGGAATGTATTCGGCTCGACCCAGTCGTCGCCGTCGACAAAGCCGATATAATCGCCTTTTGAAGCCGCAAATCCTGCTTTTCGTGCGCTGAGCAGACCGCCGTTTTCCTTATGCACGACCTTCATGCGCGCATCTTTTGCCGCATATTCGTCGCATATAGCCGGGCATCCGTCCGGCGAACCGTCATCGACTATGATCATTTCAATATCGTCGAGCGTCTGCGCCGCGAGGCTGTCGAGGCACCGGCGGAGATATTTTTCAACTTTATAAACCGGCACTATAACGCTTATCATATGCCCGTCTCCTAATCCTAAAATTTAGCTGAAATGGAGCCATATCAGGCTCGTACCGTTGCAGGCGTACCACATATGAACGAGCAGATAACCCACCATGCAGAAATTGATAACAAGTTCGTTTGAGGACAGCGTCATGCCGGATTTTATTACCGACTTGTTTTTTCTGCCGGTAATCATCTCAACTTTTGCGTTCGAGTTTGCCTGCATACCGACCATAAAGACTACCGAAATGACCGCGGGAATCACCCAGCGGGCAAAGCGGATAAAGGTCAGAGTGAATGTCACCGAACCCAGCATAAAAAATACTATCAGCTGAACAAAATTTATATAATTCGAAAAGCTTTCGTACTTTTCCGTCTGTTTTTTGATAACATAAACCGCATAATAAAAGACGCATACGGCAATCACGAACACAGATACATTTACAAGATACTGCGTTCCGTTCACAAATCCGCTCGTCGCCGTGGCTCTCTCCGCCTTTTCGGAAATCAGCTGGAGGTATTCTATATTGGTGATCTCTCCGAGACGGGGCACGACGGCTCCGCCGAGTATCATCGCAAAAAAGACGAGCACGGACATAAACTTGCTGTTTTTCTTGCCGGAAAGCAGCAGCGCTATGCGAATCATCATCATAAGTATGCCGCTCGAATGCATAAAGCACATTGCCAGATATCCGAGCCAGCATGCCGGTTTATATTTCTTTTCGACCAGCTCGACATACGCGAACAGGCAAAAGAGCGTGAATGTCAATCCGTTTCTGATTCCGCTGCAGATATCATAGAACCAGTATGTAGACAGAATGAAGAACAACGCGACGAACAGATACCACTTATTCACTTCGTATCTCTGCGAAGCTCTCCACAGCACCCAAAACATACTTCCGTAAGCCAAAAATATAGTAACGGCAGGAAGCATTCCGTTATCCGGGAAGCGGCTGATAAGATAGAAATAGAATCCGCAGACGGGAAGCGAGTCCCAATGATTATCGCCGTTTTGAATGCATCTTCTCAGGGTACTGAAGCCGCCGTTTCTGAGCATCGACACCTGATTAAAATAATTGCTGATATCGTCGGTCTCATAGGGCTTCATATAAAACGCCATAATTGACAGCGCGAGCACCAGAGCCAGGAACAGCCATTTTATATGTTTTCGCGGAATAATAGGATAAATGGCGCAGAACACCACCACTATCGCAAGATATACCAACATAGCTATCCCTCCTCTGCTATAAACTGTACAAATTCAAGAGCTTCTCTCTGACGCTTTCAGCCGAGTAACGGGCGCGCAGACCGGAGAGATCCATCGCCGCCCTGTCAAGTTTTGAAAATTCGCATATTTTCTCTATCCACAGCGAAGCAGGCTCATCGAGAGAAATGCGTTCAAATGCAGCATTGACCTTTATCTCCTCAGGAACACCGAGAGATGTCACGCACGGAAGCGACGCCGCCTGCGCCTCTATCGGCGCGATCGGAAGCGCCTCAAACCTTGACGGGAACACGAACACATCCATGGCGTTGAGCAAATCGGGAATATCATCCCGGCTGCCTGTAAAAATCACTTTATCGGACACGCCGAGCTTTTCAGCTAAAGCCCGCGTTTCCCCGTCGTCTCTCTCGTCGCCGACAAGCATAAGCCGCGAGTTAGGCTCAGTTTCAAGCAGCTCGGCGAGCAGCGAGACAAGAAATGTCTGATTTTTTATCCAATAGATTGAGCCCACATGACCTATAATTAATTCGTCCGACAGCCCGAGCTTTTCACGCGCAGCCGCTCTGCGCTGAGGGCTGAATTCATATTTCGCCGCATCGACATAGTTCGGCAGAACATAGCCGCGCTTTTCGAAGAGCTTCTCCGAGCACATATATACCCCGGCTTTTTTGCTGCAGCCGACGAGATCCGTGGCATATTTTTTGAGCCAGCGCTGCATGATGCGCTTATATATGTCCGTAGCAAATTTCTTAATGCGGCTTCTTGAGCGGTTGTCCTGCGTTGCGTGGCTCTGCGCTATGCGTTTCCTGACTCCCGCCTTGTATGCCGCGCGCATCACTATGCCGTTATAAAACAGCAAATGCGAGTGGACTATATCATATTTTCCGTCTTTCATCGTTTTCAGCAGGAAGAAGTAATCTTTTATATAGTTATCGGCTGCGGACGGCTTGGTTATTATCTCAGCGCCGATGTCGGCTATTTCGCCGACCATCGATTCGTCCATATTTTCGCCCTTGCGCACAAGGAACGTACATTCGTAATCGTCGCGATTGAGAAGCCTGCAAAATCTCAGCGCCGCTATCTCGATGCCGCCGCGCCTCAATGTATCGAGGACTATCAATACTTTCTTTCTGCCGTTCAAACCTGTTTTATTTGTCATAAAGTCCAAGTGCCCTTTTCAGCTTTTTGATATTGTCAGTGCCAATAACGGCTCTCAGTCTTCCCGCCAGATACCGCTTTGCCTTCCACATGGTGGTTCTGTTGAGGTTGCAGTTATCGCTCCATGTGCCTGCGGAATGGTGGATGGTGTAGCTCTTTCTCGAAGGCTTGTTGAAAATGCGTCCTATTGTGTTGGGGCAGAAATACACCGGCGGATAGAGCGTGAAGCCCTCGACGGTCTGTTTCTTTCCGTTCTGCTTGAGTCCGTGCTTCAGGCACGCTTCGGTTATCACGACAGTGTTCGCAGTCATATCTATCGAGCCGTCTTCAAGAATAAGCTTTCTGTTATCATAATCGTGAAGCAGCTCGCCCATAAAGCGCTGACCTTTGACGGAAGCCATTATCGCAGTCGGAACCGTGTCTCTCGACTCGAAGCCCGAAAAAGCTTCGTTATCAAGGAACCCATCTATAGGCTTGAGCACCTCGACATCAGAATCGAGATAAACGCCGCCGTAGTTATAGAGCGCATAGAGGCGGACATAATCGGTAATAAAAGCCCACTTTTTGTTTTCATATGCCTCTTTGACATACTGATTGCAATTGACATCAAAGTTCTCTTCGCTCCATTTGACTATCTCATATTCGGGAAGATACTTCTCCCACGATGCCATGCAGTTTTTAATGAGATCGGGATATTCGGCTCCTCCGAACCAGCAAAAATGTATCACCTTCGGTATTTTCGGCATTGTTTTCTCACCTTTCGTAAAATTCAACAAGTGTCTTTGCGCATTTATTTATGTCCCAGCCGCAGTCCCTGACTTTTTCAAATGCGGAGGCGCGCCGATCGTCGGGCATTATCTTAATTTCCTTCGCCCAAACCTTCGGGTCAGCGTCGATCGACAGGCGCTTTATATGATCTGTAATACAGACTTCATCAGTCACGGTGTCGGACATAAGCACCGGGAGCCCTGCCGCCTGCGCTTCGACGACCGAGACGGGCAAGCCCTCTCTGAACGACGGGAATATAAAAACATCCATTGCGCTGAGCAACCGGGGAATATCAGATCGTCTGCCGAGAAAATGCGCACTCTCGGATATCCCGAGACCCTCGGCAAGCTCTTTGAGTTCATCCGTCTCCTCCGCGCCCGCCATTAGGAGCACTGCATCCGGGTGTTCCTTCTTTATCTCGGCAAACACGCGCAAAAGATAAGGGTGATTCTTCAGCGGCGGACTCGTCACGCCGACATGACCGACAACGAGCGTGCTGTCGCCTATTCCGAATTCATTGCGCGCCGCGCTGCGCTTTTCCGAGGAAAAGGCGTAGGAAGCGCAGTCAATGGCATTCGGAAGAACTGTGAATCGGCTGTCCTTGCCGTACCAGTAGCGCCCCGCTTCGCGGCCGCAGGCGAAAAGCTTGTCCGCGAGAAAGCGCGTCGGGAGATTAAGAATCTGATTCCTGCGCAGATTGTCGGGATTCAGCGAAAACAGCGTTGAGTGGCAATGCGCCGCCACTTTTTTTATCCCATGTTTTTTCGCTTTCGGAGCGATGAGGCAGGTCATATACGGCGCATGGATATGTACCGCCGCATATTCGCCCTTGTGCTCTTCAAAAAAGCCGTCAAGCTCGGACGAAACGAAGCTCTTTATTCCGGGCGTATTTATTCTGAACACGCGCCCGCCGAGTGCTTCTATCTCAGCGCGCCTGTCGCGCTCGCACTCTTTAAAGTACATTATGTCAAATTTTATATCTTCCGGCATCGCGCGAAAATAGTTGAGCACGACGCTCATCACGCCGTTTGCGACGCCTATATCCGGCACAAAATGCAGTATTCTCATATTGCAGCCCCTATTCTCAGATGAGTCCGAGATTGCTGTAGATAGTCAGCATCTCGCGGTTGACATTCTCGGTTGAAAAATCCCTGACCATATCGAGACCGTTTTCGCCGAATGTGCGAAGCTTTTCGCGGTCGTTCATAAGCTCGAGTATTTTTTCCGCCATCATCCCGCTGTCGCCGACGGGAACGAGATAGCCGTTGACTCCGTCCTCGACTGCGTCATTGTTGCCGCGCACATCGGTGGCGACTATCGGATTGCCCATAGCCATAGCCTCGATGAGGTTTATCGGCAGACCCTCCTGGAAGCTCGACGCAACCGACAGATCGCTCAGACCAACGAGGTTATTTATATCGCGGCGATAACCGAGAAAATCGACATTTTCGGCGATACCGCGCTCGGCGACCATCTGCTTGTACTCCTCGAGCCTTATCGGCTGACCCGGCAGGAGCAGCTTCACATTTTTGTTCTTCTGCACTATTTTTTGAAGCGCATCGAAGAGCATCGGCTGGTTCTTTCTGACCGAGAGATCGGCGGGATAAATCATAATAAAAGTATCGTTGTCGTAGCCGTATTCGGCTCTGAGTCTCGCTTTTTCTTCGTCGTCGACTGCCTTAAATCGGTCAAGCTCAACGCCGACGCCGTGAACCTGATATATCTTTCCGGCTCTGAATCTCTTCTCATGCGCGAGGGCATAGTCCTCACTGTTTATTGTTATAAGGCAGTCGGTGTATTTTGAAAGATACTTTTCAACAGGATAAAAGAACAGCCAATTCTTGAGCGGCGCGCCTTTAAAGAAATGGAAGCCGTGCGCCGTGTAAATTACTTTTGTTCCTTTTTTGCGGGCGCCCTTTGCCGCGAGGCGGGCAATGACCGCACCCATCGGAGTGTGGCAATGTATGGCGTCATAGTTATTGCTGTCGATAATTTTTTTGAGCGTTTTATATGCCTTTATGTTATCGGGTCTCAGAGGCTGACGCTCGAACGGGACTTCAAATGTTTTGTCGATTGCCGACAGATCGAGTCCCGGCTTGTCCGCGGAATTGTCCTTGAACGCGGCATCTACTTGGGCTCCGTGGGCTTTGAGCTCGCGAATAAACGGCATATGAAACTGCCCGATATGGCTGCGCACCGTGGCGACGAATAAAACTTTCATCGGTTATTCTCCAATCGTTTTACTGCTGCATATTGCTGACTATTTCTTCAACGCGCTGTTTGAGAGCCACAGAGTTTTCCGAAAGCTCCTGTTCGCTCATGGCGGCACACTTTTTTTCGTAATCGCGTATTGCGCTCACACCCTCGTCGAAGATGCGGCGTATCTCGTCGATATCGCCGACCTTTGAGACATCGCAGAATGCGCGGGAAAGTATCGCGCAGTTCGAGCCGAGCCTGTAATGCTCGGGGATTATCATCTCTGCCGGCAGAAGCCCGCTTCCGAGCGAGGCTATTCCGCCGAAGCCGTAGTTTTTGATCCCGTCGGCTTTAAAGCGTTCAACGAGTCTGTCCACAGTGCCGTCCGCCAGCTCTTCAAAGAGGAACTTTTTGCCGTAAGAATGAGAGAGGTCGTTGAGACCGATATGTATTTCATCGATGCCGCCGACGGAGATTATATCGTCTATCTGCTCCGCGGCTTCCCTGGTTTCAAGCAAAAGCGAAGTGGTCGCTCTGCCGTCGACCGCTTTTATAAAAGTCTCGACCTCGCGGACGGTTTTGAAATACGGCAGCATGACAACATCGGGCTCGCAGGCGAGAACGCCTTCGAGCTCATCGGAAAAGCCGTCAAAAATCGGGTCGGTGCGCACGAATATCTGCGCGTTTTTGACCGCCGATTTCACTTTCGGGATATCCGAAATGCTGTGCTTCGACTTCACGGAATCCCAGTTTTTCTGACGCTTCTCTTTGCCGTACTGTTCGAGGTCGATGAATATTCTGTCAACGCCCGCTCCGTCCGCTATCGAAGCGACCTCGGGGCTGTTTGTTATGTACATCAACTTAAGCATCTTTGTTCTCCTTCGTCTGAGAAGTTTTGCCGACATTGTCGTTGTCCTTCATCGTCAGGACATTCCAGACGGTTTGGAACAGAATTTTGCAATCGAGTCCGAGCGAGAGATTGTCGACATATTCGACATCGTACTTTATTCTGTCGTTCCAGTCTATCGCTTTTCTGCCGTGAACCTGCGCAAGTCCGGTTATTCCCGGGCGCACCTCAAAGCGTCTGCGCTGAAAGTCGGTGTATTCTTCGAGCTTCCACGGATGATATGTGAGCGTCGGGCGCGGACCGATGAAGCTCATATCGCCCTTGAGAATGTTTATGAACTGCGGCAGCTCGTCGAGGCTGGTCGCTCTTATTATTTTTCCGACGCGGGTCACGCGGCTGTCGCCCTTATACGAATACTGCCCCGTTCCCATATGCTCCGCACCGACACACATCGAGCGGAACTTATACATTTCAAAAACCTTTCCGTCTTTTCCGAGGCGTTCCTGCTTGAAAATCACGGGACCTTTTGAAT
>DKDF01000022.1:12298-14238 GCA_002451755.1 Ruminococcaceae bacterium UBA6855 | reverse complement strand
GACCTTTTGAATCGAGCTTCACCGCCGCAGCGACGGCGAGAAGAATAGGCGAGGACACCGCCGTACCTATGAGAGAAAATGTTACATCGAGAGCTCTTTTGACACCTTTATACAAAAATTATCCCTCCAAAAGAAATCCTGCGCCGTGCAGCACAAGGGCGCATTTACCTGACTTTAATTATACCAATATATACGCGAATTTTCAACAGTCTTTTGTGTTGAAAACAGATTTATATCAGTCATATAAAAAATAACGAAAAGTAAGCGTTTTTTTGAATATTCAAGCAACTTTTGCGCATAAAAAATCAGCAATACGGCAAAAGCTGTACTGCTGATAACATTTTTATTCCACGGACACGGCGACGCGCTCGCTCTCGAGCACCATCTCCTCCTCTTTCTTGAGGAAGGTGACGGCGGGAGTATCCTTGCCCGGCTCTTTATATGTTTTGACTATTTTCTTGACGACCCTGCGCACATCGGCGTTGTCATCATACATTATCTCGCTGAGCTCCTCGAGACCCGCAAAGAAATCATCCTCGTTTATATCAATGGGCTTGCCGATATGTATGAGATTATTCGCGGTCGCCTCGAGTCCCTCCTCGTCCATGAGCAGCTCCTCGTAGAGCTTTTCGCCCGGACGTAGACCGGTGAATTTTATATCAATGTCCTTATATGGCGTATAGCCCGAAAGTCTGATAATATTCTCCGCGAGATCGACTATCTTCACAGGCTCGCCCATATCGAGCACGAATATTTCGCCGCCCTTTGCGGAAGCGCCTGCCTGAAGAACAAGGGACACAGCCTCGGGGATGGTCATGAAATAACGGATGATATCCTTGTGAGTGACGGTTACAGGACCGCCGTTTGCTATCTGATCCTTAAAAAGCGGAATAACGGAACCGTTTGAGCCGAGGACATTGCCGAATCTGACGGCGACAAACTCGGTATCCGAATGCTTGTTGTAGGTCTGGACTATCATCTCGCAGATACGCTTTGTCGCGCCCATGATATTCGTGGGGTTGACAGCCTTATCTGTTGAGATGAGCACAAAGCGTTCAACGCCGAACTTGTCCGCCGCGCGAACGGTTTTGAGAGTGCCGAAAACATTGTTCTTGACAGCTTCGTTGGGGTTGTCCTCCATAAGGGGCACATGCTTATGCGCCGCGGCATGGTAGACGATATTCGGATGATATCTTGCAAACACGGATTCAAGGCGTTTGCTGTCTCTGACGGAGCCTATGAGCACCTTGACATCGACTTCCGGATGAGTGCGCAGAAGCTCGTTCTGGATATTATAAGCGTTGTTCTCATAGATATCGAAAATTATGAGCTTGTGCGGCGAATGCTCCGCTATCTGGCGGCAGAGCTCGCTGCCTATCGATCCGCCGCCGCCCGTGACGAGAACCGTCTTTCCGCTGACATAGTCCATGACGGAATCGAGCTTTATCTTTATCGGCGGACGGCCGAGAAGGTCTTCGATATTAATTGAACGGACATTGGAAAGTCCGAACTTTTTGTCTATCATCTGCCCGATGCTCGGGAGCGTCTTGACAACACAGCCGGTCTTTGAGCAGCGGCGAAGAATCTCACCCTTGCGCTCCGGGGTCGCGGACGGAATGGCGAAGATTATGGTCTTGATATTATATTTTTCGGCAACAGCTTCTATCTTGTCGCAATTGCCGATGACCTTGACACCGTAGACGGTGCTGCGCTTTTTATCCGGCGAATCATCGAGAATGCAGACCGGATAGTATTCGAGATCCGGGCTTGTCTTCATCTCGTGAATAAGGATATTCGCCGCATCGCCCGCGCCGATTATCATGGTGTTGTTGCGGTTCGACTTGGGCGTAATGCCCTTCCACGGCTTGCGTCTGAGCGTTCTGAGCGCCATTCTGACAGCCACTACGCCTGCACCGGAGAGCAGTACCGCCATAATATAC
>DKDF01000022.1:4692-12261 GCA_002451755.1 Ruminococcaceae bacterium UBA6855 | reverse complement strand
CCGCCATAATATATATGCTCGGCGCAAAATACGGAAATTTCAGCGCAGTGCGGATAAGAGCGAAAGCTATCGATGAGCTCATAGCGCATACCGCAACTATACACGCATCGCGCATGGAAGCATACTCCCAAAGCACCTGATAAGTTCTCGACAAAGTGAACACGCAGGCATATATAACGGCAAGCACGACCATACTCAGCCAAAAGCTGCCGCGGGTGATTTCTTTCTCAAGTGCTTCAACCCGAAATTCGTTTCGCATCCATATGGAAAACATGACCGAAAGTATCAGCACAGCCGTATCAAGAAAATACAAAAGCGTCACTATCAAATCGCGCTTTTTCAAAGTTGCCCCTCCGTTTCCCATCTTCTTATTATTGGCTTAATTATATATTGATATATTCAAACTGTCAATACAGAACTTGAAATATAATTTGTGCATAAATTTGGTATTTTTGTATACTTACACAGTCAATTTGCCGGGCAATAAATCTCACGCAAAACAAAAAAGCACGAACCGAAAAATTTTTCGGTCCGCGCCTTTGAATTTTTAGATATCAGAAGTTCGAGCCGTTCCAGCCCCAGTGCTCCGCCTCTTCGTATTTGACATAGATGTTGGCGGGAGCTATTCCCGTCTCTGCGGAGACCGCGTCGCAGATAGCCGCAGTCAGTTTATCATAGACTGCATCCGACGCGCCGCCGAAAAGGCTCAGCTCGATATAAGCCATGGGCTCATCGCCCTTGCCGCCGAAATACATCGGGGTTTTATCGTCGAACGAGAGCATGAGCCAGCGCTCGGTCTTTCCGGGGACGAGAGAGATTATCCTGCCGTATTTTGCGGCGAGTGCATCCTGCTTTTCTTTTGCAAGCTCAATGTTTGTTTTAGTGCTGATATAGGGCATATTTACACTCCTTTTCTGTTATCAGTTGATTCTGATGAAGTCCCCTGCCGGGACGGTTATACCGCTGACTGTCACATCGGATTCCGTATAGTTGACATAAATTTTTGCTCCCGTGTCGTATTCCGTGCAGAACACACCGCTCATTATCTCGCTGTGCGAAGTCATGCGAGCAGCCTGAAGATCCTTGAGCGCCGCATCGGCACGCTCATACAGCTCGGAGGCTGAGGCTATCCAGTTTTCATAATAGACGCCGCCTGTCTCGGTGCTGTCTTCATCGGACTTGTTCTTTTTGTCCGCATATGTGCTCGAATAGGTCCACTCATAAGCAGGACTCGCGCCGTATTCGACGCAGCGCAGGAACGAAGTTTTGGCATTCTCGCTGAAGTTGAGCGGCTCGCCGGAGTAGCCGACTATTCCGTGGAGAACAAGCTGCAAAAACGGCACGCTGACATATGCCGAGCGGCTCTGCGACGCGGAGGTCGGCAGATGCGAAATGAAGCTGACATTCTTTATGACGCGGAAGTTGCCGGTGTCGGTCATGAGCTTCATGTTCGCAGTCAGCGACGGGAGCTGTTCGGATATCATTTCCGCGCTCTCCTGGCGGTTGAAGCCGTTCTTGTAATCTGAATAGAGCAGACCGCCGACATCGTTGAGGCAGAAGCCGGTAAACTGTGAAAGTCTCGTGTCGCTGAGTATCTCGATTATTGATTTTTCGACATATTTCATGCCGAGCAGGCGCTTCGCGTATTTATCTTTTCCGAGCGGACTGTTGTTTATTGCATTGTATTCCGCCTTTTTGCCGAAGATGCTGCCCGCAGTCCTGCCGGAAGAGAACGAGTCTCCCTTTGCCGCAGAGAGCAGATTGACATCGAGATACATCTCCATGTTCTGCGCGTTGACATATTCGACAAGGTCTTTGAGGTCAGAGCGAGTGCCGAGGCGGGCGAGCAGAGACGCAGTCATTACATTTGACTGATCAATTCCGCCGCTCAGCGCGCCTTTGTAGCGCAGCTTTATTGAATTTATGCCCTTCGACTTCATTCGCGTGAGCATATCGAGAGCCTGCTCGAAATCGGTAAAGGTCTTTTCCTTTCTGAGATTCAGACGTTTGAAAGAGAGCAAAGTGTCGTCCGAAACGCCGATAACGGTCAGATCAAGCGGCAGATACTCCTGCTCATCGACCGTTCTTGTCGAGAGTATTCGCTCCCTTATCAGCTGTTCGCGAGCCGCAGCAGCCATGCCTGTATAATCGGCGTTCGAGCCGCCGAGGAAGCGTATGCAAAGTCCTATATCGCCGTCATACGACTCGGAGCTCATATAGAACTTTCCTTTTGATTCGGTGCAGGGTGTGATATCAAACGACACGCCCGCTTCATAAAAATCGTTGCCGCCTCTGACTCTGTCCGCGCTGACGGTGGCTATTGCATCGCCGCTGTTTATTATTGTGACAAAGGCGTTGTTCCCCTGCTTCATGCCGTATGCGGGAATGAGCGCGTTTGCGGTGCCGCTGTTTGCGTGGCCGGATGCCGCGTCGCCGCCGTAGACGGGAAAACTCAGTTCGCTGTCAAACGAATCGTCTCTCGTGTCGGTCTTTATGAGCGCGCCGCTGCCGTCGGGGACAAAGATATAGTCGCCCTGCTGGGGCTCGGAATAAGCGCCGAAGAAATTGAGAAGGCTGAGCTTCGTGAGTTTGGCATCGGAATCCGCAACGAGATTTTCATATTTTGCGCTGACATAGACGCTGCCGTCTTTTATCTGATAATTGACGACAAGCTTGAAAGCTATATCATCTTTATCATATTTTTCTTTGTGCGCAGTACCGCTGTCGGGAGTGAGAATATAAGTTACAGTCAGGGCATCGTCGGCAAAGCTGCACTGGGCGTTCTGGAACGACACGCTGTTATCCTGAGTATTGAGCTTATAGAGTGTGTCTCCGCTGACGATTTCAAGAGTCGCCGTTGCGGCACCGGAATTCTCCTGAGTCGGGAGCGCAGACCAGAGCTTTTCGCTGTCATCGTGAGAAAGATCGGCAACGCAGACTGAATATGTGCTCTCGTCAAAGAGCAGCTCGATAAGCCCGGATTTGCCGACCTGCTGAAGATTGGCTTTATCGCCGACGGAATGGAGCAGAGTCGATTCCGTCGCGCCCACCTCGGTGGGCGTTCCCTTTATTTTTGTCACGGCGACGGGGTCGGAGCACGCGCTCAGGGAGCAGAGCATTGCCGCCGAAAGCAGCAGAGCCGATATCCTCGCCGTTATTCTTTTTTTCCTGCTTTTAATAGCCATAACAAGATCTCCCATATTTATAAAATCGCCGCTTTGCGTTGAACTCTTCATTTGATTATATCATCTTTGAGCCGTTTATTCAACCTCGCTCACTTATCCACATCGAACCAGAAGCGCACTCCGCCGTGTTCGTTGACAACGCCGCACTCCCTGCCGAGCCGCTTCTGAATGGCTTTGACTATCGGCAGACCGAGTCCGAAATGGAAATCCTCGTTCTTGCGCTTCTTCGAGGATTTGTAGAAGCTGTACCATATTTTGTCAAGCTCGTCCTCAGCTATCGGGTCGCCGGAGTTATAGACGCTGACTCTGTATGTGTTCAGATTGTCTTCAACCGTCAGCTGGACTATCTTTTTGCCGCCGATATTAGACACGGCGTTTGACAGAAAGTTCTGGAGCACGAGCAGTATAGTCCGCTCATCGCTGTGGACGGTCAACCCGTCCGGGATGCGGTCGATGAGCTTTATTCCGTTATCGTTGAACATCATCGAGAATGCTGCAAGCTGACCTTTTATCATCGCACTCAGATCGAGTTTTTCACGCGTCGGAACATATGAGCCGCTTTCGAGCTTTTCGAGATTCAGCAGTTCCATGACTATGCGGTTCATCTTGCCGGTCTCCTCGAGGATTATGTCGCAGTATTCCTCGCTGCCCTCGGGGTCGCTGTTTATGCCGAGCTTGAGTCCCTCGGCGTAGCCCTGAATAATGGCTATCGGGGTCTTTAATTCATGCGAGACATTGGCGATGAAGCTCTTTCGCGACTCGTCGACAAGCGCGCTGTGCTCAAGCTCTTCGGTCAGTTTTTCGTTTTTGTCCTGCAATTCGTCGAGCGTTTCGCTCAGGGATTCGGAGAGTATATTGATATTCTGCCCGAGGTTTTGAACATCCGTCTGCGGATAGCTGACGCACTTCTTGGAGAAATCGAGCTTCGCCATGGACTCCGTTATCTCCGCCATCGCCGCAACGGGGCGCGAGAAGCGCAGATTGGAATAGAGTATAATGGCACATGCAACGGCGGCGGATATCAGCGCAAAAGCTGTCAGAAGGAATGACGCCGTATGGGCGTTTCGCTCGACCTGATAATAGGGCAGCCACAGGCGCAGAGTATCGCCGTTTTCGAGCTCGACGCGGTATCTGTAATATCCGCCCGCCTCGCTGTCCTGATATTCATATTCGTCAAAACTCACACTGTCGTCAAAAAGATCGAACACGCGCACGCTGTGCCCGGTAGCATACATACTCTCGGCGGTTCGGTAATAGACGCTGTCCCCGTCGCCGGAATATAAGAACTTTTCGCGGTTTGAATATACCGTGTTGCCGTCGGGGTCAAAGACCTCTATCATATAATAGTTGTTGTCGGAGACAGAGGCTAACTGCTGATAATATTCGTAAGATGCCGGATCCTCGTTGTCGAGCGACTCGCGGATGCTCTGCATATTCATTATCTCCGCAAAGGCATAGACAGAGTTGAGCAGCACGCCGGGGCGCAGTGCGACAAGTATTGCGGCAAGCACTATCAGGACGGTGATGAGCTCGAAAGCCATACGCCGTCCCGATTTTTTGATTCTGTCATCTTTTCTTGCCGATCGACGGCTCAAACTCAGTTCACCTCTATCTTATATCCCGCACCGTAGACCGTGCGCAGATGGCGGCTGCCCCAATCGCCGAGCTTCGTGCGAAGGCGCGCAACATGAGAGTCAACCGTTCTCGAATCGCCGAGGAAGTCAAAGCCCCAGATATCGTCAAGCAGCTGCTCGCGCGAGAACACCCGCTCGCGGTTTGAAGCGAGCTTATGAAGAATGCCGTATTCTTTATGGGTCAGCTCGATTTCGTGACCGTCGCAGACGACGGAATGAGCCACAACATCGATAACGAGACCGTCTATAACTATCTTATCGGTGGGGTTGTCCGCGGTGCGCTTTAATCGCGCTTCGATGCGCTTGACGAGCACTGTGGGGCTGAACGGCTTTGTTATGAAATCGTCCGCGCCGCACTCGAAGCACTCGAGCTCGTCGAACTCCTCGCCGCGCGCAGTCAGGAAGATGACCGGGACATCGGAGGTTTCGCGAATCTTGCGGCAGACCTCCCAGCCGTTCATCTCTGGCATCATTATATCGAGCACAGCCAGGGCTATATCGCTGTTTTCCGAGAAAACGCGCAGAGCCTGCGCACCGTCCTCCGCCTCGACAGTTTCAAAGCCCTTGGCGGTGAGAAAATCCCTGATAATGCGGCGTATCTTCGCCTCATCGTCCGCGATAAGTATCTTCTGCAAAAGTTACCCTCCTTCCGGGTCATGCATCTCTGCGCGCCCGGGACAAAAAAATCTGTTACTACTGATTTCAGCGTGTCGATAAACCCGGTTTGGTAGCTTCGTCGAAATCAATGCCTCCCTTGTGTAAAGGGAGGTGGCGCGAAGCGCCGGAGGGATTGTTTTGAATAAGCTGCAATTCTTTAAAAATGCTGAGTATTTTGAACTTTCATTACAGCAACCCCTCAGTCACGGCTTTGCCGTGACAGCTCCCCTTGCACAGGGGAGCCTTGAGACTGCGCATGACGGACTTTTTCAACAGACTATAATCAGTTATTACTGATTTTATCACATATCGACAAATTTAACAAGGTGTCAGCACAGCAAGGGGCGCTATTTTCCAAAATTATATCGGCACTATTGCAATTGAGCGGCAGAATAAGTATAATAGATAACATAAATTCAAAATCGGGGAGTTTGCGAACAAAGCAAATCTCGCCGAATATAGGAGGGCATGACCTTTGTTAGGCAAATTCGTCAGAGTCAGAATAACAAACCCGGTCGGCTCCCTGAACCGTCAGTACGGATACAGATATTCTCTCAATTTCGGCTCTCTTGAAGGCAGGCGGCAGTTTGACAACCGCTTCGCAGGCGCTTATATCATGGGCGTTCATCATCCCGTCAGGCACTTTGACGGGCGCGCAATTGCCGTGTTATACAGAGAGGGAGAGCGCAAGGGCATACTCGTCGTTGCGCCGAAAAACATGCGTTTTATCGGCTATCAGATAGCCGATGCGCTCGCCTTTGCGGAACCCGAGGGCACATACCGCTTAGAGTGTCTCTATGAGCGCTCGTGCGGAGCCGTCGTATGCCGCAGAATAAACGGCGAGATCAGACTTCTTCTCATCAAGAACAGCCGCAGCGCCCACTGGGGATTCCCCAAGGGTCACATGGAGCGCGGCGAGACGCCCGAGCAGACTGCGCGGCGCGAGGTTCTTGAAGAGACCGGGATACACATTGACATCATCCCGGACTTCACCGCAAAATCCGACTACACGATTCAGGGCAAGGTCGAAAAGAGCGTAACCATCTTTTTGGCAAAGACCGAAGACACAGAGACGATAATCCAGCGCGAAGAGATAGACGACTACATCTGGCTCGGCTTCGACAAAGCGCTCGAAACGCTGAAATTTGAAAACGACAAGGCGATTTTGAAGAGCGCGCGTCGTTTTATGGACAAGCACGGAATTTTTGAAGCCGACGACTGACGGCAAAAAACTCCGGAAAAAGAAAGGAAAAGAACATGACTGAAGAATTCGCTCAGGGTCTCGTCGACTTTTTTCAGAACAAGATTCCTAACGAACTGATAATCTTTCTCGTATCGCTGCTGCCGGTTCTCGAGCTGCGCGGCGGCATGATAGCGGCGAAGCTGCTGCACGTTGATTTTCTTCGCGCGTTCGCAATATGCTATCTCGGCAACATTCTGCCGATCCCGTTCATCCTGCTTTTCATACGCAAGATATTCCAATTCCTGCGCGACAAGCCGGGCTTTTCCAAGATCATCGAAAAGCTCGAGATTCGCTCGATGCGCAACAGCGAAAAAGTCAAACGCTGGCGCGACTGGGGTCTGCTTTTATTCGTTGCCATTCCCCTGCCCGGAACGGGCGGTTGGACCGGAGCACTGATAGCTGCCCTGACCGACATGAGGATAAAGAAATCCTTCCCGATAATCGCCCTGGGCATTCTTATTGCGGGAATAATCATGTCCGTCATCACCTACCTTGTGCCCTCTTTCTTCGGATTTTAATGTTCGGCATATAAGGAGGAGCAAACATGAAAAAAGCGGTATCATTCATTCTTGCGGCAATTATGCTCATCATGCTGCCCGCAGGCGCATTTGCGGACAGCGCACAGTGCAGCTGCGACACGCCGCCCGTCGTTATGGTCAACGGCTTCGGCACCGAGCTCTATCACGACAACGGCGACGGCACACAGAGCGCTGTTTTCCCGATGGGCGCCGTTGAGATAGTCAGCGCCATTCCGAGCCTTGCCGGCGCATTCGCGGCTCTCGCCGCAGGCGAACACGAGCTGTTCCGCACGCTGCTCTCAAAGGCTCTGTTCCATCTCATGGGAAACATG
>DKDF01000022.1:0-4644 GCA_002451755.1 Ruminococcaceae bacterium UBA6855 | reverse complement strand
GGGGGAAACATGATGTGCAACGCGGACGGTACGACAAAGATATCGGCAAAGTCATATCAGACGCCGACCGACACCGACATACACAAAAAAGACACCCACGGACAGTATCAGGGCGAAAACGACGGCGGGCGCTATATCTTCGGCTACGACTGGAGAGTCGACCCCGTTGAAAGCGCACGCGAGCTTGAAAAATATATCGAAGAAGTGAAGGCAGTCACCCGCCACGACAAGGTAGTGCTCTGCGCACACAGCGAAGGCACCTGCATCGCCTCTTCGTACATTTCGCTCTACGGCTCCGAGGATGTTGAAAAGGTAGTTTTCCTCAGCGGCGCGTTCCAGGGCATAACGCTTGTTGGCAACCTGTTCACGAAGAACATCCATGTTGCGGGCAAAGCCGATGCGTTCGAGCTGTTTATCGAGACTTTCCTCGGCGGCGACACAACAGGCGATTTTGTCAGCAGTCTCTTCTCCGTGCTCAAGGATGCGTTCATAGTCGACCTGCTGCTGTGCCTCGTCAACAACATTCTCGAAGAGGATCTTGACGCGCTCTATGACGACTGCCTGACGGATATAATAACCACTATGCCCGGCGTCTGGAGCTTCGTGCCCGACGAATACTATGAAAACGCGAAGAAAGCTCTCTATTCCGACACCGGAGACAAATATTCGGCTCTGACAAAGCTCACCGACAACTACCACTACAATGTTCAGGTCGGTCTCGGCGACAGGCTCAAAGCGGAGCAGAAGAACGGTCTTGCAGTCTGCGTGAGCATGGGATACGCGATAGCTCCCATCCCGGTATATGACAACTGCGTTGACCAGACCGATATGCTCATCGACACGAAGTTCGGCTCGCTCGGCGCGACCTGCGCGCCCATAGGCGAGACGCTCAAGGAGGACAGCGCGAACAAATATCTTTCAAGCGATCTGCTCGTTGACGCTTCCACCTGCGCTTTCCCGGATTCGACATGGTTCGTCAGATATCAGGATCACAACGATTTCTGTGACGCCTACAACGACTTCGTATATTATCTGCTGACTGCCGACGGGCAGCCGACAGTCACATCGAACGCGGCGTTCCCGCAGTTCATGGCGTGCGACGGGCACAAAGTTCTTGTCCCCGCAGGCGCACTCCCCGAAGCCGACACCAGACCGAGCATAATCAGATTCGGCGAGAACACATACAAGCTCATAAAAGAGCTGATTGAATCGAACAAAAAGTAAGATAAAAAATCGACCGTCCCGAAGCATTTACCGCGGGACGGTTTTGTTATGTCTTTTAATATGCCTCGAATCTTGCGATAGTCGCAAAGCAGCGGGTCTCTTCGATAACGAGCTTTATATACTGCATTCTCGTTTCTTCAAAGCGGCAGATGCGCTTTGAGCCGATGACGGTGCCGGCAAATATCTTTTTCCACTTGCCGTTTATCTGACCGTAGAGCGAGAATTTTTCTATCTGCTGACCTGTCGCGATATGCTCGGAGAGCACAATTTTATCGATATCGTAATCGTCGCCGAGGTCGAGCGTCAGGGTAGCATGGTCGGGATCGAAGCCCGAGTGCCAATACTCGTCGGTGGTGTGGGTCAGAGCCATCTGACCGCGATGCTCCTCGTCGAGGTGGCAGGAGTCGGTCATTATCGAATCGTCCGCCAGATCCTCGTTGAAGTCAATCTGAAGCTGCGCGCCCATGGCGAGCAGGGTCTCGACATCGCGCTGGGCAAACAGACCGTCCTTGTTCGGCGGGATATTGAGCAGCAAGCTCGCGTTCGCGCCGACGGAGTTATAATAGATCTCCATAAGCTTTGACAGCGGCTTTACCTCATAGTCCTCGTTAAGATGATAGAACCAGCCTTTTCTTATCGAAACATCGACCTCTGCGGGATACCAGATGAGCTTCGACACATTTTTTATAGCCTTGCGGCTGCCGAGGTCGAGCGCAGTAGAATTTATCTTCTTAGGCGGCTTTTCCGCATCCTGCTGCGACGCTGCGGCTATAAGCTCCTGGTTGCTGTAATAATACGGCACGACGTTCCATTCGCTCTTGCGGCACACTCCCGCCTCGTTTCCGCACCAGCGGACATCGGGACCGGTCACTGAGATAACAGCCTCAGGCTGGCACTCGCGTATAAGATCATAGTAGCCCTGCCAGTCATATTCCTGCTTGCGGCCGTTCTTGCCCTCGCCGCACGCGCCGTCGAACCAGACGCAGAATATATCGCCGTAGTTCGTCAGCAGCTCGCGCAGCTGATTTTTGAAATATTTATTATATGCCTCGCCCTCGCCGTAGCGGGGATCGTGCCTGTCCCAGGGTGAAAGATAGACGCCGAACTTGAGACCGAATTTTTTGCAAGCCTCGGCGCATTCGCGCACGACATCGCCCTGTCCGTCTTTCCATTTGCTGCTTTTGACGCTGTAATCCGTATACTCGCTCGGCCACAGGCAGAAGCCGTCATGGTGTTTGCAGGTCAGGATAATCGCTTTCATGCCCGCCGCGCGGACTGCCGCCGCCCACTGGTTCGCGTTGAGCTTCTCGGGATTGAAGAGCACCGGGTCGTCGTTGCCGTTGCCCCACTCGGAGTTCGTGAATGTATTCATGCCGAAGTGGATGAAGGCATAGAACTCGAGCTCATGCCACTTGAGCTGGCGCTCGCTCGGCACGACCGCCGCCGCGCGCTTTATGTAATCGCCATTCTTCTTCATATCTGCTTCCCTTTCGGATATATGATGTATATAAAGATAACATAAACTTCGCGCGAAGTAAACTTATCAGGCAAAAAATCCGCAGCAATTTTTCTTCGCTGCGGATTTTTAAGTTTATTCGACTGTTACGCTCTTCGCGAGATTTCGCGGTTTATCGACATCGCATCCGCGCTCGACCGCCGTGAAATAAGCTATGAGCTGGAGCGGAACGACATTGAGCGAGGGCATATATTCGGGCAGAGTTCTCGGCACCTTTATGGCGACATCCGAAAACTCGCCTGCATTCTCGCAGTCCTCACCGACGAGCGCCGCAACATATGCGCCGCGGCTCTTGACCTCGCGGATATTGCCGAGGGTCTTTTCAAAGAGATCGGGCTGAGTTGCAACGGCGAACACGGGAGTTCCCGGCTCGATAAGCGATATCGTGCCGTGCTTGAGTTCCCCTGCGGCATATGCCTCGGACTTGATATAGGATATCTCCTTGAGCTTCAATGAGCCCTCGAGCGAGATTGAATAATCGAGCCCGCGCCCGATGAAGAATATGCTCGAAGCCTTGGAGAACCGCTCGGCGACAGGCTTGAACAGCTCTTCGTTTTTGAGTATCCGTTCGATCTGCTCGGGCAGGCGGAGCAGCGCTTCGCAGTGCCGCTTTTCCTCCGATTCATCGAGCCTGCCAACTGCCCTTGAAAGGCGCAGAGAAAGCAGATAGACGGCGGCGAGCTGAGCGGAAAACGCCTTTGTTGTGGCGACGGCTATCTCGGGTCCCGCCATGGTGTATATAACATCGTCGCTCTCTCTGGCAATCGTGCTCTCGACGACATTGACTATTGAGACCGTGTGCGCGCCCCTGTTCTTCGCTTCGCGGAGAGCCGCCAGGGTATCCGCCGTTTCGCCCGACTGGCTGATAACAACACAAAGATCGTTATCCCGGACAACCGGGTGTCTGTAGCGGAATTCGCTCGCGAGGTCGCACTCGCAGAGTATCCCCGCAGAGCGCTCTATCAGATATTTGGCGGTCATTCCGACATGCCATGCACTGCCGCAGGCGACGATATGAACGACGCCGATATTCTTTATCTGCTCGTCGCTGAGGGTGAGCTCGGGAAGGTTGACTTTTCCGTCAACTATTCTGCCGCCCAGCGTGTCGCGCACGGCTTTCGGCTGCTCGGCTATTTCTTTTTTCATAAAATGCTTATAGCCGCCCTTTTCGGCGCTGTCCGCATCCCAGGTTATATGCATTAATTTTTTGTCTATCGGCTTGCCGTCGGAATCAAAGAAATCGACCGAAGTTTTGCCGACTATCGCGATCTCGCCGTCCTGCATGACGGCGCAGTCGCGGGTATATTTGAGCAGAGCCGGAATATCGGAGGCGAGATAATTCTCCCCGCTGCCTATACCGACTATCAGCGGACTTTCTTTTTTTGCGGCGAGTATTTCATCCGGGTGGTCGCTCATCAGCACCGCGACGGCATAAGAGCCGCGCACACGCTTTATAACCCTCAGCATAGTCTCAAGCGGATTTCCGTCATAGAGACTGTCGAAAAGCTGAGCGAGAACCTCTGTGTCGGTCTGCGACTTGAACTGCCTGCCCTGCTTTTCGAGTTCGGCTTTGAGTTCAAGATAGTTTTCGATGATGCCGTTATGGACGAGGGTGACGCGCCCGCTCGAACCCGAATGGGGATGGGCGTTTGCATCGGTCGGCGCGCCATGGGTCGCCCAGCGGGTATGACCTATGCCGACGCTCCCCTGCGGGGTGCCGACTTCGTCGAGCTTCTGCTGAAGGTCGCTTATTCTGCCCTTCGTCTTGACAGTGGTTATCTTTCCGTTTCGGCATACGGCGATGCCCGCCGAATCGTAACCTCTGTACTCCAGCTTCTTCAAACCATCGATCAATATCGGAGACGCACTGTTATCTCCAACGTAACCAACAATTCCACACATAT
>DKDF01000084.1 GCA_002451755.1 Ruminococcaceae bacterium UBA6855 | reverse complement strand
TTGACATGATATCCGCCCCTACACGATTGTGCTGATTTATAACGCAAAAAGGAACTGCACGCGGCAGTTCCTTTTTTATTATTCAGATTTTTACTATATATCCGTCCTTGCGCGGGGAACGCGCAGTGGGTTCGGCGGTGGGATAGCCGAGGGCTATTGAGCCGACTCCGCGCAGGGTTTCGGGCAGATTCCACTCGCGCAGTAATTTTTTGCCCTCTTCGCTGTCGAATATCTCGCGTTCTCTGTGAACCCAGACCGAGCCCAAATTGCAGGCGTGGGCGGCGAGCATCATATTTTCGAGCACGCAGCTGCCGTCCTCAACAAAAGTGCTTGAACTCGGGTCCGCGAGCACGAGAACAATTGTCGGCGCGCCGTAATACGGATCCTTGTCAACGCCCATTATCGCGGCGTTGAGCTTCGATAGCTTTTCGCGGTACTTTTTATCGGACACCGCGATTATAACAGGCGACTGGCGGTTCATGCCCGTCGGCGCATAAGTGCCCGCTTCGAGGACTGCGTCGAGCAGATCTTCCGGTATTGAATCGGGCTTGAAGCTGCGCGTGCTGCGGCGGGTTTTTATCATCTCAAGAAAATCTCTGTTCATGTTTTTTCCTCCCTAAAAGCTTTCAGGACAGCGTACCAAATGATACCGCCGCCCTGAAAGCACCTCTATTCATATCTCCTATACTTTCTTTATTCTGACATCCAAATATAACGAAATTGTGTTCAAATTGTGAACAATTTTGGATTTCAGATAAATTTAAGGAAATATTTATTTCTTTTGTCTACTTTAGCTTACTTTTTCTTGGCCTTGGGCAGTATCACGCAAACAAGAATGACGCACACGGCGGCGACTGCCGCAATGATTATCCACTTCGTGTTCGGGGTGTTCTGACCCGTTGCGGGAACCATTTCCTCTGCAAAAGCGGTTATTGCCGCCGCAGCGACGCTTATCGCCATCAGAGCCGCCAGAACTATGGCGACCACTCTTGTCCATATTCCTCTCTTCTGCATTTTTATCATCCTTTCGTTCGGGCGTTATTTTACGCCGAGAATTTTTTCGATTGATTCACCGAGCTTCTCGCCGAGAGCCGATGAGTGATTTTCGTCCTTGCCGCAGGCGGTTATATATGCCTTGAGCTTCGGCTCGGTGCCGGACGGGCGGACTATGACGCTGTTGCCGTCGGGCAGTTTATATGCGAGAACATTTGACTTCGGCAGGTCTATCTCGCTTATTTTGCCGCTTATTATATCAACGCGCTCGGACTTTTTGTAGTCGGCGGTCTCGATAACCCTCATTCCTGCTATCTCTTCTGGGGCGTGCTCTCTGAGCGAGGTCATGATAGCGCCCATCTTCTCCATTCCGCTCTCGCCCTCGAAAGTGAAGTTGAGAAGAATATTTTTGTAGTAGCCGTATTTTTCATATATCTCGGTCATCTTCTCGGCGAGAGTCTTGCCCTGAGATTTATAATATGCCGCCATCTCGCAGACGAGCAGGGAGGCGACTACCGCATCCTTGTCTCTCGCGTGCAGGCCCGAGAGATAACCGTAGCTCTCTTCCATGCCGAGGATGAATCTGTCGCCCTCGTTTTTCTTTTCGAGATCGGTTGCGAATTCGCCGATATATTTGAATCCGGTCAGCACATCGTGTATCGCGCAGCCATAGCTCTCCGCGACGCGGTCAACGAGCGAGGTAGTAACAAATGACTTGACTATCACGGGATCTTTGGGCAGAGTGCCGGCATTTTTCATCGAAGAGAGAATATACTCGGTCAGCAGAACGCCGATTTCGTTGCCGCTCATGAGCCTGTAATCATCACCGGTATTAACGGCGATGCCGACGCGGTCGCAGTCGGGGTCGGTCGCGAGAAGCAGATCGACATCCTTGCCCTCGGCGAGCTTCAGAGCCTCTTCAAAAGCCTGGCGAATCTCTGGGTTCGGATAGGGGCAGGTCGGGAAGTGACCGTCCGGATTCTCCTGAGAGGGGACTACCGTAACATCGTCGAAGCCCGCGCGCCTGAGCACCTCGCGGACAGGCTTGTTGCCCGTGCCGTTGAGGGGAGTATAAATCAGCTTGAGCTTACCCTTTGAAACGGCGTCGGGATTGACTCTGCGCGAAAGGACGCACTCATAGAACGCCTCGTTCACGCTGCTGTCAATAAACTCGATCTTTCCGCTCTTTATGCCCTCGTCAAAGTCCATGGTGCGGACATCGTCGAAGATATTAACTTTTCTGATGCACTCATATGTTGCGTTCGCCTCGGCGTCGGTCATCTGATAGCCCTCGTGCGAATAGCACTTGTAGCCGTTATACTTCGCGGGGTTGTGGCTCGCGGTGATTATTATGCCGGAGCTGCAATGGAGCTTTCTTACGGCGAAAGAGAGCATCGGAGTCGGAACCAATTCGGGATAAATATATACTTTTATTCCGTTTGCGGCGAGCACGCCTGCCGCGCCCTTTGCGAAAACATCCGAGTTGATTCTCGAGTCGTGAGCTATCGCGACAGACGGGGAATCATACTTTGCGTTGAGATAATCCGCCAGACCCTGGGTCGCCTGGTTGACGGTGAAAACATTCATTCTGTTTGTGCCCGCGCCGAGAACTCCGCGCAGACCGCCCGTGCCGAATTCGAGCGCACGGTAAAATCTATCCGATATCTCGTCCTCTTTGCCTTCAATGGCGGAAAGCTCGTCATGAAGTTCTGCATTGCCCTCGGTCTTTTTCAGCCAGAGGTCATAGAGATCCTTGATTTCCTGTTTCATTGTTCTGCTCCTTTCGAAAGCCGGTAGCATCGGCTTACTCATATAATATTATAATACCTTTATATCTTTTCATCAACTACTATTTGAGCAAATTTACTATTTGTTTATTTTATCCGGCACATAAATTTATAGTCTTGCCGTCTGTCTTTTATGCGTCATGTGTGGTATAATTAACGGCAGTATTAATAAAACCATGTAAAAAAATGTTTTTTGCGTTCAATCGGAGATAATACTATGGAGAAAGAAACAAACAGCTTTTCGCAGGGACTGCGCGACGGAATGCCGATATGCCTGGGCTATCTGTCGGTCGCCTTTGCGTTCGGAATATTCACGGTCAGCCACGGACTCACGGCGTGGGAAGCCGTAATGATCTCGATGACAAATGTCACCTCAGCCGGGCAGCTGGCGGCGGTACCGATAATCGCGGGCGGCGGCTCGCTGTTTGAGCTGGCGCTGACGCAGTTTGTTATCAATATGCGTTATTCGCTCATGTCCGTCTCGCTCTCGCAGAAGCTCGGGAAGAGCGTAAGATTGATTGACAGATTTTTAATATCGTTTGTCAATACAGATGAAGTTTTCGCGGTCGCTATCTCAAAAGGCGAGCCGCTCGGCAGAAAATATCTCTATGGACTCACCCTGACTCCCTATCTCGGCTGGAGTCTCGGCACTCTCCTGGGTGCGGTCGCCGGAAATATCCTGCCCGCAATGCTCGTCTCAGCCCTCGGAATCGCGATATACGGAATGTTCATAGCGATAATAGTCCCGCCCGCGAAAAAGAGCCTGCCGACTCTGCTCTGCATCTTGACGGCAATTGCTCTGAGCTGTGCATTTAAATTCGTTCCCGTGCTCTCAAAGGTGCCGAGCGGATTCGCTATAATTATCTGCGCCGTTGCGGCGAGCGTGCTGTTTGCGCTCGTGGCTCCGATAAAAGAGGAGCAGACAGAGGAGGTGAGCGCTGATGAATAACTACATTCAGTTTTTCTCGGGTCTTGCCGTCATGGCAGGGGTTACATATCTCGTCAGAATGCTCCCGCTCGTCTTAGTCAAGAAAAAGATAGAAAACAGATTTGTAAATTCTTTTCTCTATTATGTCCCGTATGCGGTGCTCGCCGTTATGACAGTTCCCGCGATATTTTCATCCACAGCGAGTCTCCCGAGCGCGATAGCGGGCTTTGTTGTAGCTTTGATTCTCGCATATTTCGAGCGCGGTCTGCTGACCGTCGCCGCCGCATCCTGCGCCGCCGTGTTCATAGCGGAGCTGATAATGAAATTCATTCACTGAGGTAATATAAAATGGTACTGCGCGAAGTTTCTAAAATAGATGTAAACTATGTAAAAAAGCTATACAGAGAAGCTTTTCCGATAAGAGAGAGGATGCCTTTTTCGAGGCTCTTAAAATTACAGAATAATAATATAATAAAAATGTTCGCCGCATATGAAAACGGCGAGCCCTGCGCTCTCGCGATAACCTGCACGGGCAGCAAATCAGTGCTTCTTATGTATCTCGCCGTTGACGGCAGTAAGCGCGGTCAGGGTCTGGGCTCAAAAATCATTCCCGCTCTGTGCGAGACTTTCCCGCGCCGCAATCTCCTGCTCGAAATAGAGAAGCCGGACGAAAACAAGCCTATGACCGTTCGCAGAAAAGAATTTTATCTTCGCTGCGGACTGCGCGGGACGGGGACGGAGATATCACTCGCCGGAGTTCCGATGGAGATTCTCATAAAAGGCGACGGCGAGTTCGATAAATACGAATATATGGATATCTACCGCAAACACTTCGGAAGAAAAATGGCGAAGCTGCTGCTGAAAATCAAATAAATTAAGCCGGAAGATTTTTCTTCCGGCTTTTAGTCTATCAAAAAATCTATTATTGCACGGTTTCAAGGCTCCCCTGTGTAAGGG
>DKDF01000068.1:6793-27058 GCA_002451755.1 Ruminococcaceae bacterium UBA6855 | reverse complement strand
TACTACTCTATAATACAAGGATATTTGGTATATGTTCATCCCCATTCTCTCCGTTGTGACGGCGATATTTGCGACGCTCACGATTCTTCTGCGCCGCAAGGGAAAATCATTCGAGGGCATGCTCTGCAAGTTCATCTCGAGCTTTGGCTTCATGTCCATGGCATTTATCGGCTTCTGCTACCGCATTGAAGAGGCGGATAAATTAGTCCACCCGTTCTATTTCTGCCTCGTGGCGTTCGGACTGCTGTTCGGGCTCGGCGGCGATGTTCTGCTCGGCATAAAAGAGATCGCGCCGAAATACAAGAACAAACTCATCGCCCTCGGCACTCTCGCGTTTCTGATAGGGCATTTCTTCTACCTTGCGTCCTTTTACAAAGCGGAGCCGACTTTCTCAATAATCCCGTATATAGCGGCGTTTGTAATAACTGCGATAATCGCCATTGTCATGAAAGCGGTCAAGATGAAGCTCGACAGCAAGATGTATATTCTCTGCGTGTTCTATTTCTTCGTCATTGCGCTTTGCGCCTGCGTCTCGGGCTATATGCTCTATCTCACGCGCTCGCTGACATTCATTATAACCACAATCGCTTCGGTAGTGTTTGTAATCAGCGACTCGGTGCTCGCGTTCGTCTATTTCACGCCCGTAAAGAGAAAGAACCCGCTCGTTACAATCGAGCTTGCAACATACTACACCGGTCAGATACTCATGGCGGCGACGGTGTATCTGATAAAATAAATCAGCATAACAAACAGGCGCAGCAGAACAAACTGCCGCGCCTGTTTTATTGAAATCGGGGAATCGCGATGATAAGAAAATTCAAGGAATCCGACCTGCCGCGTATTATGCAGATATGGCTCAGTGCGAATAAAGAGGCTCACGGATTCATAAAAGAAAGCTACTGGGACGAAAATTTTGAAGCGGTGAAAGCCGCGCTCCCCTGCGCCGAAATTTATGTGCATGAAAACGCAAAAGCAGAGCTCGACGGCTTCATCGGGCTCAACGGCGAGCACATTGAGGGGCTGTTCGTGGACAAGTCAGCACGAAACATGGGCATCGGAAAAAAACTGCTGGATTTTGCAAAAAATAACCACGCGCGGCTGACGCTCAGTGTCTATATAAAAAACTCCGGAGCCGTGAAGTTCTACCGCCGCGAGCTGTTTTCAATAGACTCGCGCGGCATTGATGAAGAGACCGGTGAAGAAGATTATCTGATGAGTTGGAATAGAAAATAAAGCAGCACAAATGCAAAAGCCCTCCCAAGCGGGAGGGCTGATTTGATTTTACGACTCTTTTTCTTTCTTCTGTCTCTTGATGACTTTCAGGCGCGAGAAATCCTCGCGCTCTTTTTCTTCAAGAGCTTCGGTGATATATTTAATCGTCGCGGTGAACTGCGGGATCATGATATTGTCGAGCGCGTTCGCGCGCTTCTGCGTTTTCTTTATCGCGTCGGCGAGGCGGTATACGCTGTTCTCTATCTCCGCGAGTTCTGCGGTCATGCGCTTGACCTGCACGAAGCTCAGATAAGCTTCGTCGAGCTGTGAATTCGTCGAGTTGAGTCCGTAATACATATCGAGCTTCTCATCGCCGAGGGTCACAACCGGAAGTTCAACGCCCATGACGCTGCGAAGATCTATATCGAGCGACTCATCGACCGGTATCGCCTGCGCGAACTCGGCGCACATGCCGAGCGTGACATTCGCGCGCTGGAGCGCAAGATAAGCCTTTGAATAGGTCTCGTCTATCTCCTGCTGTATCTTCGACGCCTTGTCTATGAGCTGCATCATCTCATGCACGAGTATATTTCTTTTGCGGTCGAGCAGATCATAGCCGAGCTTGGCGAGATCCAGCGACTTCTTCGTGCTCATCAGATTGCTTTTTGTCGGGAATACCTGTGCCATGACGCTCTCCCCCTTTCTTTACTGCTGTGCGGGCTTGTAATGCTCCTTGAGAACATCCTCATCAACACGGTCGAGCTCGGATTCGGGCAGCATGGATAGCAGCTCCCAGCCGAGATCGAGGGTCTGGTCTATCGTCCTGTTCTCGTCATAGCCCTGGTTGATGAATCTCTCTTCAAACGCTCTGCCGAACTCCATGAGGCGCTTATCCGATGCGGAGAGCTCATCCTCACCTATAACGGACGCGAGTGCTTTGGCATCCTGCACCTTGGCGTAGGACGCGAAGAGCTGGTTTGCGAGCATGCTGTGGTCGGAGCGAGTGTAGCCCTCGCCGATACCGTCTTTCATCAGACGCGACAGCGACGGCAGGACGCTGACGGGCGGATAGATGCCCTTGTAGTCGAGTCCTCTGTCAAGCACTATCTGACCCTCGGTAATATAACCTGTGAGGTCGGGGATGGGGTGCGTGATATCATCGTTGGGCATGGTGAGGATCGGTATCTGAGTGACCGAGCCTTTCTTGCCCTCGACTATTCCTGCGCGCTCATAGAGCGACGCGAGATCGGAATAGAGATAACCGGGGAAGCCCTTTCTGCCGGGAATCTCGCCCTTTGACGAGCTGAACTCACGAAGAGCCTCGGCATACGAGGTCATATCGGTCAGGATAACAAGCGTCTGCTTGCCGAGATCGAACGCGAGATATTCGGCGGCGGTCAGCGCGCAGCGGGGCGTGATGATACGCTCGATTATCGGGTCGTTCGAGAGGTTCATGAACATCGTAACGCGGTTCATGACATTCGCATTTTCAAACGAAGTGCGGAAATATTCGGCGACATCGTTCTTGACGCCCATGGCGGCGAAAACGATTGCAAAATCGTCGCCGTCGGCAACATTCGCCTGGCGCACTATCTGAACGGCGAGCTCGTTATGCTTCATGCCGGAGCCCGAGAATATCGGGAGCTTCTGACCTCTGATAAGCGTTGCGAGCGCGTCTATAGAAGATATGCCGGTGTTTATATAATTTCGCGGATAAACACGCGAAACGGGGTTAATGGGCGAACCGTTGACATCGCGGCGGCACTCGGGATATATCTCTCCAAGACCATCTATCGGTCTGCCGAGACCGTCAAACACTCTGCCGAGTATCTCGGGCGACAGCGGCATCTCCATGGGTCTGCCGGAGAGCACGGTGGTGCTGTTGTTCATCGATATTCCGCGGGTTCCCTCAAAGACCTGAATGACCACAAGCTCGCCGTCTATTTTGACTATACGGCCCGCGCGCGAGGTGCCGTCCTCAAGCCTGAGTTCGACCATTTCCTCGTAGCTCGCGCCCTTGACGCCGTCAAGCACAACGAGCGAACCGTTTATCTGATTTAAACCGATGTGTTCAAAAATCATAGCTGTTTAAATCCTTCCTTGCCTTCAGAATAAGCGGACTCAGCGCAGCAGCGGAGCGAGCGCTTTGTCTATCTCAGTGCGGTAATCGTCAAACATATCAAGTCTGTCGTTGGGCACATCGTATTTTATCTTGACGAGCTTATCGAACAGACCGAGCTTCGTTATCTTCGAGATCGGCACCTGCTTTGCGACGACCTCGCGGCACTGATGATAGAGATAGAGGATTATTTCCATCATCTTCATCTGCTTCGCGAGCGGAACATAGGTGTCCTCCTTGTGGAAGGCGTTCTGCTGCAGGAAGCCGACTCTGATAACTCTTGCAATCTCAATGACAAGCTTCTGATCGTCGGGCAGAACGTCCGCGCCGATAAGCTTGACTATCTCCATAAGGCTGTTCTCCTCGAGCAGGATGGAGCACAGCTCATCGCGGTAGTTCATAAACTCCGGACCCGCGTTGTCATAGTACCATGCGGACAGGTCGTTGACATATTCGGAATAACTCGTATTCCAGTTTATCGCGGGATAGTGACGCGCATAGGCGAGCGACTTATCGAGCGCCCAGAAGCAGCGGGTGAAACGCTTTGTGTTCTGGGTAACGGGCTCGGAGAAGTCTGAGCCCTGCGGCGAAACAGCGCCGATTATCGTTATCGAGCCCTCGGTGCCGTTCAGATTCTTAACATAGCCCGCGCGCTCATAGAACTCGGAAAGTCTCGACGGCAGGTAAGCCGGGAAGCCCTCATCGGCGGGCATCTCTTCAAGGCGTCCGGATATCTCACGCAGAGCCTCAGCCCAACGGGAGGTGGAGTCCGCCATGATAGCCGTGTGATAGCCCATGTCGCGGTAATACTCGGCGAGAGTGATACCGGTGTATATTGAAGCTTCACGCGCGGCGACGGGCATATTCGAGGTGTTCGCTATAAGCACCGTTCTGTCCGTCAGGGGCTTGCCTGTACGCGGGTCGGATATCTCGCCGAATTCTTTAAGAGCCTGGGTCATCTCGTTGCCGCGCTCGCCGCAGCCGACATAGATAATAATATCCGCGTCGCACCACTTTGCAAGCTGATGCTGAGTCATTGTTTTGCCCGTTCCGAATCCACCGGGGATCGCCGCCGCGCCGCCCTTTGCTATCGGGAAGAGCGTATCTATAACACGCTGACCGGTTATCAGCGGACGCTGCGCAGGCAGTCTGCGGTTGACTGGACGCGGGATACGGATAGGCCAGCGCTGGCAGAGGGTCAGCTCATGGTCTTTCCCCTTCTTGTCCCTGAGGGTAACAATTGTATCGTTTATTTTATACTTTCCGTCGGGCTTGACATCGACAACTTCGCCTTCAAGTCCGGGCGGAACCATGAATTTGTGCTTGACGACGGGAGTCTCGGGGCATTCGCCGTAGATGTCGCCGCCCTTGAGCTTATCGCCGGGTTTGACAAGCATATTGACCTGCCACTCGTGCTCCTCGTCGAGTGCGCTCTCGGCGCAGCCCTTTGATATGAACGCGCCGTTGTGCTCGGCGATAGCCGAAAGCGGGCGCTCGATTCCGTCAAATATATTTCTGATTATTCCGGGGCCGAGGGTGGCGAACATTGCGCCGCCGGTAGCATAGACCGGCTCGCCGGGCTTGAGCCCGGTCGTCTCCTCGTAGACCTGAATGGTGGTGAGATCCTTGTCAAGGCGTATGACTTCGCCGACAAGCCGCTTCTCGCCGACGTAGACCATCTCCATCATGCTCAGTCCCGTCTCGCCCTTTATCGTAACGACGGGTCCGTTTATTCCGTATATAACATTATTCTCGGACAAGCCGTTCACCTCCGACCGTTAAAGTATTACTGACATTCCCGAAATTTCGAGGAACCACTCGCGCTGCGCTTCAAGGCGCGTGTCGAGCGTATCGTCAGCCACGGTGCTGCCGCCGGCAACTCCGGCGCGGCATCCGCCAATAGTTATTTCATCGCTGCTCTCGACCTTGCAGTCCCTGCCGAAAGCTTTCTTTATATCATCCGCAAAGCGCATATCGCCGGGGCGGACATAAACGGTCACATCCCCATGCGGGAAAACCGCCGCAAAACCTGCCGCGCTCTTTTTGAGAAAATCCGCGTAGCCGTCCGACTCTGTAAAGGCGGCAAGCTTTTCACGCGCGTCACCGAAGACCTCGTCGGTAATTGCGCCGCGCTTGTCGGTCAGGCGGGCGCGCTGCTGAGTTCTCTCATTGGCGACGGTGCGGTTGAACTCCTGCTCCTTGAGCATACGCTCGCGCTCTATTTTCGCCTGAGCCTGGGAGTGCGCCTTTGTCTTTGCCTTTTCAAGTCCGCTTTCGACCGTTTCGCGGGTCTTGCGGGTCATCTCCTCGTGGCGCTCCTCGGCGTCCTTGGTTATGGCGTCAAAAAACTTTGCGGCTCTTTCTTCCTGATTGAGCATTGGTTAAACACCTCAAATCTTTATGCCGATAGTGTCGCGCACATAGCGCGCGATGGAGTCGTTCCCTTGCGAACCGTGGCGGTCGGGGATCTCGACTATCAGCGGCTTATCGTAACTGCGCTTTGTCTGCATTATGAAATCGCCGCACAGCTCACACAGCGGGCGCGTGATGAGAATGATACCGACCTCTTCATCGGCAAGGCAGCGGTTGACCGCATCCTCGACCGACTGGGCGTCGTGCACAAGCTCTCCGTCGATACCCGCAAGGCGCATTCCGACAAGCGTATCGGCATTGTCGCTTATCAAATAAAAACGCATAGCTTCCGTTCCTTTCAACGCAGTGTAAAGTTATATTGCTTTACGCCGCCGTTCTTCTGCCCTGCGGGCGTCAGACCTTGTTGAGGATAAGTATGGAGATAACAACACCGTAAAGGGCTATCGACTCACCGAGGGCGACGAAGATAAGCGCTTTACCGAATGCCTTGGGATCCTCGCTCGTTGCGGCGATAGCTGCGGGAGCGCCGGCGGCAACTGCGATACCGCCGCCGATACCGGCAAGACCGGTAACAAGACCAGCGGCGAGAAGTCCGAGACCCTTGGAGTTATCTTTAACGGTTGTTGCTTCTGCGCTCTCGGCAACCGCGTCGGAAGCCTGAGCGGTTGTGTCGGCCGGAGCTGCGGTAGTGTCCTCGCTGCCGGTTGCAAAAGCGCCCATAGCGCAGCCTGCGACGAGCAGAACCATAACGGCGAAAGTTGCCGCGTTCATGCGAAGGCTCTTTTTGATGCTCTGACCCTCAGAGTGCTTCTTCATTGTGTACACAACGGATGCGAGAAGCACCGCCGCGGGAACTACGATCATAACGGAATAAAAAAGAGTTGTCATTTTACTTTACCTCCGATTAGTCTTTATTGGCTAAAGCCTTTTTGGCCTTTTTACCGGCAATTTTGGTTTTTATATTCGTCTGAGCCTGTTCGAGCTTTGCGGGTGTGAACGCCCTGCCGCCGCCCTCATAGAAGCGGCTGAACATCTCGTAGAACTCAAGACGCAGTCCCTGAATGCCCGAAAGCAGACCTTCAAGGGCGATGACGATAATGTTGCCTATGATGATAACGGGAATATTGCTGCCGTCACCGCCGAGGGTGAAGACGACCATCATCATACTGGCATGAACTATAACAAACGCGCCGACACGAAGGAAGGACACGGTGTTGCTGAAATAGGACAGGACATATTCGATAAGCTCGAACAGGTTCTGGAGCAGGAAATCAACGATGCTGTCGGGCTTCCAGTCCGGATGCTTGTCGATAATGCCTATCGGTATCTCTTTGATATAGAGCAGCACGGCACAGACACCCATGACGCTGAACAGCACGCTGTTCGGGAGAACCTGGGGACCGTTCATGAACGCTACGCAGAACGCAACGCCCGCGAGATAGAACAGTATGCCGACGAGTCCGTTGTTGCTGAATATCGCTTCGCCTATCTTCTTATGCTTGAGGCAGGATATTACATTCAGGAGCATCGCGGTCACAACAAGAACGACGCCTATGCCGATAGCAACTATCAGAACGGTGTTTATCGAATCCATAACGCTCAGCGGCTTTGACGCCATGCCCAGCGCATGATAGACGGGGTCGAGCATATCTTCATATCCGAACACCGAGCCGAAGACGAAGCCGAACACCGCACTCGAAAGACCGCAGGGGATAAGTATGCGCGCGAGGGGCATCTTCTTTATCTTCCAGCCGAGGATACCGAGCAGGAAGAGCACAAGTCCCTGACCGAGATCGCCGAACATGATGCCGAACAGCAGTGTATAAGTTATCGCGACGAAGCCCGTGACATCGATATCCGAATATGACGGCAGGCCGTACATATCGACGAAGTATTCATAGGGCTTGAATATCGCGGGGTTTCTGAGCTTCACGGGCGGAGTCTTTCCGGAGCTCTTGTCGGGGTCGTTCTCCTCGACTTCGACATTCTCTATAGCCTCTGCTTTCTTCTCAAACGCCTTTGAATCGTGCGCGAGCACCCAGCCGACATAGAAGAAATACTTGTTGTGGCACGCGGCATAGCGGCGCATCTCAAAGACTGTATTGAGATCGACGAGCTTCGTATATATCTCGTTGCAGCGCTTGCGGTTCTCTTTCCAGAGTGCCGCGGCGCGCTCGTCGAGCTGCTTCAAGTCGCCCTCGATAATCTCGATATTGCTCTTGAGCTGATCTATGACCTGCTCAACGGTACCGACTGCCGACGGGATCTGGAGGCGCTCAAAATTGAGTCCCGCGAAAATGCTGTCGACCTCGTCAACGCGCTCTCTCGGCGCGCAGTAGACGCCCCAATAATCTGTAGCATCGGTCGAGCACGGGATGAAGAGCACATAGGGGTCGTCGTCATAGGCGACGAGCTTTTCGTAGCTCTCTTTTGGCATATGACCGAAACGGGTTTTGATGAACTTGCAGTTGAACAGCTCATCGAGTCCGACATCGAAGCCCGTGAAATGCTCATATTTTGCAATGCCGTTCCGGCACTGCTCGAGCTGATCCTCAAGCTCCTTGTACTCGTCGTGCATCGCGGACAATTTTTCGTCCAGTTCGTCGATGTAGGCGCTGGTCTTATCGTCGAGCTGAATTTCGCGCGAGCGGTCGCCGACTATCGTCGGGTCGGGCGCGGAATCATTCTCGCGGATAAGCTCCTCTATTTTTTGCAGCATCGGCGCATACGGGTTTTCCTCGCTGAGCGTCGAATAACCCATTGACGCAGACATATACTGCGTTGCCTGCTCGGGATGGAACGATCCGTCCAAGCAGCAGGTTGAAATGAAATTGTTAAGCCGGTCGAGCGGACCTGTGACTTTAACAAGCTTCATTTTTGCAACTGCCAAGGTTTATCACCGTCCTTTTAAACTCTTAAAAAGCTGTCAGTCGCCCACGCCGATAAGAAGTCGGCTTATTTCTTCGGGCGGAATATTATATCTTATACCCTCAATAATATGGGTAAGATTTTCTGCTTCATTCTCCGCGAGCGCGACATAACTCATCATCACGACGCTCGGGAAGGTTGAAAACCGCACAAGACCTTTTGCGCGGTCATATCTGAGCTTTGCGCTCACCTGCTCGACCGATCGGTCGCCCCGCTCGGCAAATGCGGCATACGCCGTGCCTTTGAGCGTCTGGAGCGCCTTTTCGGCATCCGGCGCTTCCATAAATCCTGTCAGCGCTTTCTCATCGAGCGTTCCGCCGGGCATCAGCATCGTGGTGAGCACGCTCTGCGGCATATTTGTAAGCCTCTTGAGCCTGTAGAGCGAGACGATATTCTCGGCGTCCGTATCGAACGCGTGCATCGCGTCAAGCTCCTTGCGCTCCTTGCCCTTGTAGTTCTTTTTGATGAGCGCCTCCGCCTGCGAGTGGAGATATTTATTGAGCGCCAGCTCCATGGCGAAATAATCGGGTCTGCCGTCGGAACCGACAGAGGCAAACGGGGCGAGAACCGCTTTATACGGCGAGCCCTCAACTGCCGCTAAGAGCAGATCGACATTTGTCGCGGTCTCAAGCGCTGCGGCGTTGAGCTCCGAGTGGCGCACGAAGAAGTCTGGCACTTTGGCGAGGTTCTTCTCCGGGTGGCGGCTGTTGAGATAGCGCACCGAATGGAGCAGCATATCAACATCGCTAAGCGTCACGAAATATTTATAAAAGCCGTCGCCGATGGATTTTTCATATCTGCAAAGGGAAGCGAAGTTGTTTGAAAGATGCTCCCTGAGCAGTATTTCTATCTGCCATCGTCTGAGCGAACCCATTGTCACACCCTCGAACGCATCGGCATAGGCGGTGTGAGCCTTCAGATAAGCCGCCGCCTCGTTGACGGAACGGCAGGCGAGCAGATCGGTGTAGTTCTGCGCGGTCAGGCGTTTGCCGTACATAGCACGAGCCTTTGCGAGCACTGCGTTTGCGGCGGACGAAACTGTCATACGGCACACTTCCTTTCAAAAAAATCTGATCAGTCGGCGTTCACGGCTCTGTCGGCGAGCTCCTGCGCCCATTTTTCGCGGTTAGCCTTGCTCTGCCCGTCGAGAGTATCGGAGACTGCCTGAGCCTTCTTCTCTATCTCGTCGAGAGCCGCTTTCAGCTTCGCGTCATATTCGGATGCGGTCTTTGCAATCTCGCTGTCGGCGCGTTCCTGCTCCTCAGCTTGAATCTTCTTCGCCTGCTCGGCAAGCTCGGAATCCGCCTTGTCGAAGAACTCCTGTTCCTCCATGGTGCGCTTTCTCGCGCGCTTGTCCATATCGACTATCGTTTTAATGATGCTTTCCATAACTGCACCTCTTTTGCGCTGTTTTGGTATACATCTTCGGTATACCTATTATATATACTGTTTCTGCTTCTTTCAGCTACTAAATTATATCACCAACATAGCAAAAGACAATATGCAAAAATAATAAACAATCTTCATTTTTCAAATTATTTTTGTACCGCGATACAAAAATTTAACAAAGATGTCAAAGTTATAAGAAAAAATGCTTTTCTTGCGCTTTCAAAGCACAGAGCGCCCCTCCGGGGAGAACCGGAGAGGCGCCTCAGCTTACTTTTTGATGTTATCCTCGATGAGGATTCTTATCTTCTCGGCGATGAACGCACCGAGAGCGAAAGAATGGGAATGATAGAACTTCATGAACTTCTGACCCGCCTCGGTCTTGAAGACCCAGAGCGCCCAGCTCGGGACGGGCTTATCTATTCTGCCCTTGTACTGAAGCTCGAACGGCTGAGAATAGGTCACGCCGCCGCTGCCCTTCATCTGGAAGCGGATATAGCAGCCGAGATCCTTCTCATAGTCGTTGAGGTCGATGGTGTTGCCCGTGGCGATAACCTTGCCGTCGGCTATCCACTCGATGACTTGGCAGTCGCGTGTAGGATCGGTGGCAACGGTTATCGTGTTCGCCTTCTGATCGACTTTGATGTCGGTCACGAGCGGTACATTGCCGTCGCCCTCAAACTCGCCGACTCTGTCGGTGGTTTTATAATATCTGCTCGCGGCAAAGAAGTTGCCGTCTTTCATCGCCTTTTTGACATTCTCTTCGTTGTTCTCGGGCAGGACAAAGAACTCAAATGATCTGCCGACCTCGTTGAGCTTTTCGGAATCGTCATCGGCAAAAGCCCAGATGTTTCTGCCCTTGGGAATAACGACCTGGAGCAGCTCATCCCAAAGATCGCGGTCGCCGCGCGTAACATTATCGGTGTTGTTGACTATCTCCATGCCGAGGCAGCTCGGGCAGTCGATGAATATACCCGCGAAATAGGCTATGTAGACGTTCCAATGCGAACGGTGCGGGAATCTGCCGGAATCGACCCAGTCGCCGACATGGTTGAGCACGGAATAGCCGCCAGCCTTTTCAATTTCAACAGGAGCGGTTCTGTAGTCGTTTTCGATTCCCCACTCGCCCTGGCCGTAGGTGGTGAAATATCCGTTGACATGAGTCTTCGAGATAACAGCCATATTGCATTCGATACCGCCGCGGATATCGGTCATGCCTCTGCCGCCGCGGTCAAGTCCCTTTGTGATGCGCTCGTAGTTCTCTTCGCTCATCGGGTAGACTTTTCTGAACTTGTTGAAAATACCGTTCGTCTCTCGCTCACTCGTCCAGCCGTTTGTGATAACGCCGTGGTCGGTCATCGCAAGGATATCATAGTCCGCCTTGTAATATTCCTCGACCATCTCGTCGAGCGTCGGGTCGCCGTCGCTCGCGTCGCAGTGGGCGTGGAGGTTTGCTTTGTAAGTTTTCCATGTGCTCCAGTCGACCTGCTCATAGGGGCTGATTATCGTATAATCCGTCTCTTTCGAGCCGAACGCGAACGCCGCCGGAAAAGCGGTGAACAGCATCACAACAACCAGCGCAGCCGACAGAACGCGCTTGAAGTTCTTCTTCATTGTTATATTCTCCTTAAATTAATATGCGTCAAAGAAATGATCGAAAACATTGTAGCCGAGGAAGAAATACTTGAACGCCCAGACGATGGGATTGAACTTGAAATAAGTCCAGTCGAGCACCGTAACCGTGGCGCGCAGGGCGGTAGAGAGATCATGGGTTCTCGGAACTCTGACCTTACCGAAGTCCTCGCCGTTTCTTCTGATAACGAAGGGCTGCGAATAGCAGATGCCGTTGTCGCCCGTGATATAGAATCTGACATAGAGATAGGGCGTGTCGAGCAGATCGTCCGCGCGGAGATCGAGGGTCGCCTTGCCGCTGTCTATATCCGTCTCGCGCTTGATAACATTGCAATTCGAGACCCAGGTTATCGCATTGAAGTTCGTGCCCTCGATGCTTATCGTGTCGTTTTCGTCGTCGACGGTCACGCGGGTGACGAGCGGAGTGTCGTCGCGAAGATATGCCTCGGTGTCATAGACCTTATCCTCGTCGAAACCGGGCATCTCTTCCATGCCGTTGAGCTCAACGCCGTTTGAATAGTGAGAGACTGCGAAGCACCAGCCGTTCTCCATGCCCTTGCGGACATTCTCGTTGGTGAGTTCCGGCAGAACCATCATGGTGTAGGCATCGTTTATCGAGCGGACATCGTGGGAATCAGAGAACGCGAAGCCCCACGGGACGACATCGTTGGGTATGGTCTTCTGGAGTATCTGATCATAAAGTATGCGGTCGCAGCGGGTGTGCGCGTCGGTGGCGCTGTTGATGCCCATGCCTACGCTCGAGCCCTTGTTGTCAAGGAAGATGCGCGCAAATTTATTGGCATAATAATCGTCTATCTTCTGACCGACATGGTCTGCACTGTCCTTTTCGGGATAGACATACTCGCCGACATGGGAGAGCATGGATATTCCGCCCTTGCGTCGCACGCCCTTCGACGGGGTCTCATAGTCGCCGTAAACGCCGGCGAGACCCTGACCGTAATCGGCATAGTAGCCGGTCAGATGGCAGTCGCACTTCGGGGTAGCCATATTGAGCTCTATGCCCTGCGGGACATCGAGCATACCGTTGTTATGCGTTCTCGTCTGCGATGCTGCGGTGCCGGTCGTATAGGCCTTGTACTCCTCATCGGTCAGCGGGTATATTGGTGCGAGCTTTGTGCGCTCGTATTTGACAAGCCTTATCAGCGGCACGAGCTGCGGCTTCTGATCCCAGCCCTTGTTTATCGTGCCGTGGTCGGTGAGCGCGAGGATATCGTAGTTGAGGTCATAGTGTCGCTCAACGACTTCGTGGATCGGCAGATAGCCGTCGCTCGCGTTGCTCTGGGTGTGCAGCTGAGCCTTGTATATTCCCCAGCTGTCCCAATCGACATCCGCATAAGGGTCGGTTATCTCGTAGCTTATCTCCGCCGGGGCTGCCTCGTTCTCCTGCGCAAAGGCGCAGAACGCGAGCGAAGGCACCGCAACAAGCAGGCAGAGTAGCAGCGACAGGGTGCGTTTGAACATTGTCATTCCTCCATATATTATAGATTTTTATTCTGTAACATAGTTTAAAGCATCCGGCAAATTAAGTCAACAAAATTAACATAAATTTCGCATCAAAATATGATTTTTTATATATTTTTCAGTCATGTTTTTCACATCTTCCCCATATGTTTGTTCAATTTGACATTTTTCGGTGAATTTTCGTTGACAAGTTTTGCATATTTTGATATACTCAATTTGAGGTTGACGGAGCGGAATTATTCCGCGAAGTCTTCCGAGGGAAAGAAAAATAAAAACAAAAAAGAAGAAAGGAAAAGACAATGAAAAGAAAACTTATCTCCGCCGTTGCGCTTATTATGTGCGCAATAATGTTCCTCTTCTGCGGCTGCAAGTCGAAGAAGAACGGCGACGACACGACCGCTCCCTCCGAGAGCGGCGCGGCAGTCGATGCAGTCACCGACGAGAACACCGAGCCCTCATCCGAAGAAACAACTGAGCCCGAGAAGAAAGAGCCAACTGCCGATGCCGTCAGAAGGGTTACAGACATCTCAAGAAATCCCGGTCAGGTCAACACCACCACTCCCTCGGTCAGAAAGCCCGAGTGGAAGAAAGCCGGCAAATACACCTGCGGCAAGAACCTCGCGGCAGGCGAATACTATGTTGTTCCCGAGTCAAAGAACTGCTCGCTCGTGCTTACCGATGGCAAACACCTTGACGAAGACGAAATAGTTGAATTCCCCGTTCTCCCCTGCGGACTGTTTGTCACAATGAAAGCAGGATATACTCTTGAAATCAAGAACGGTAAATTCATTCTCGCCTCCGAGGTTGACAAAATGACCGCCACCAACGGCAAATACAAGCTCGGCTCATACAGAGTCGGTGTGGATATTCCCGCAGGCGAGCATGTTATCGGCAACGCCAAGAGCGTAAATATTATAGTTCTCTCAACCACTGACTATTTTGACGAGAACGGTGAAGCTCTCCCCCTCATCGCCGACTATCCCGCATATGTTTCCCTGCAGAAGGGTCAGCGCGTGATGTTCCTTGAGGATACCACCGTTGATATCAAGACTCCCGCCGCGAACAGCGACGGCAGCTTCAATAACGGAATGTACAAGGTCGGCAAGGACATAAAGCCCGGCAAGTACACCCTCGTTCCCACCAGCGAAGAAAATGCATATGCAATTTTCTATGATCTGAGATATATCGAGCTCTCCATAGCCGATTCGGGCGAGAATATCAAGGGCACAAAGGTTATAGAGCTTGCAAACGGACGCTATATCGAGATAAACGGCTTCAAGCTTGTTCCGTATGTTGAGCCCGGCACGACAGAGGCTCCCGAGACCACAACAGAAGCTCCCGAGTCAACCACGGCGGCTCCCGAGACACCGGAAAAGCCGGAAACTCCCGAGAAGCCCGAGACTCCTGAAACTCCCGCAAGCTAAACAAAAATTAATCTATCGAAGAGTCGCAGAGATGCGGCTCTTCTTTTTGTCTTTTTTCGCCCGTGTTGACTTGAATGTTCAGGTTTGGTATAATGGACAAAGCGGGCAAGCCCGCAATAATTCTCACGAAAGGGAAAAAAGATGAAAAAGCTTATATCTATCATTCTCTGCATGGCTATGCTCGCCGGTGTTCTGGCGTTTGCAGGGTGCAAGAACAATAAGGACAATCAGGACACAACAGCAGCCTCGACGGGCATCGACGCTGTCGACGCCGCCGACACGACCGAGCCCTCTGCGGACAGCACCGCAGCTGAAAGCTCCACCGCAAAAGAGACAAAGCCCTCAAGCAGACCGACTCAGACTGTCCCCGCCGCGGCAACAACCGACGCGCAGGTGGTCACTCTCCCGACTAACTCAACCGAAAAGCCCGACGACGGCAGCTCCACCGGCTGGAACAGCGCGGGCAACTACAAATGCGGCAGCGGAAGCGGCAAGCTCGCCCCCGGCGAATATTATATTGTCAAGACTTCTTCAAAATACTCCGCGCTCCTCTGGGACGGCAAGAAGAAAGACGACAAGGGTCAGCCCCTCGCCTATGATATAACAATAGACGGCGCACATACGCTCGTCACTCTTGAAAGCGGCTACGAGCTCTACATCAGCGGCTGCAAGTTCATCAACACCGCCAGCGAGCATCCAAAGGCAGTCAACGGCAAATATGCCCCCGGCACATACAAGATAGGCAGAGATATCCAGAAGGGCGAATACATAATCAAGAAAACTTCCGGCGTATACGGCGGACTCAGCTTCAAGAAGAGCGTTAACCCCTATGTTCAGAATGTTGCGAGCGATTTCAAAATGGTCGATGATGTCCCGGTCTATTATACGCTGTCAAAGGACGGATATGTTAATGTCACGTACTGCGAGCTCTATGACGCTGCTTCGCACGACATGGCTTCGATAGGCTGCAACGGCACAACTCCCGCAATGTACAAGGTCGGCAAGGACATAAAGGCCGGCACATATACAATAACCCCGGACGGCAGCGGAAAGAGCCGTTATACAGTCTATAAGAATTCGACGGACGCCAAAGACTCCGCGAGAATCGGTGACAAAGTCGACAAGGCTACAAATGTCACTGTCAGCGACGGCGAGTACATCTGGTTCTACAGGGCTTCGATGAAATACTGCCAGAATCCGAACTCAGGGCTTGATTTTGACGCCACGGCAGCTTCGGAATAAAAAGAGAAAGCAACTACGCAATATCATAAAGACGGACAGCCACAGCAATTTTGCTGCGGCTGTTTCGTTTTGGGTATCATGTGATATGCCGCAGTAAAATAAAAACGAGCGACCAATCCGCCTTTACAATCATATTTTTGATATCCGCCCAAACACATATATTTTACTTATTACTCGAACAGGATTCGTCGTCATATAAAAATCCCCGCGCCTTTCGGTGCGGGGAAAATTTTATCTGATATAGGGCAGCGGGTTTACCGTGCTGCCGTTTATGATTATCTCGAAGTGGAGATGCGGACCTGTGACGTTGCCGGTGCTGCCGACTCGCGCTATCGCCTGTCCTGCGCTGACATGCTGTCCGACGCTGACAGAAATAGAACCTGCGAGGCAGTGGGCATATCTTGTCTTGACTCCGCCGCCGTGGTTTATAACGACGCAGTGACCGTAGCCGGAATTGCTTCGGCGCACGCTCTCGACAGTACCGTCGAGGGATGCGACTATGACCGCTCCGCTCGAGCCGCCGCCGGGAAGAGTGAGGTCGACGCCGGTGTGGAAGTCGCTGTAACCGCGCAGGGTTCTCCAGCCGTAAGGCGAGCTGACGAACGTACACGCAGGTGCAGGCCAGACAAAGCCGCGTCCGGAGACCTTGACATTATATCCACCGCTGACGCGGGTCGACTTCGTGCCGATGAGCTTCTTTTCGGTCACGGGCTCTTTAGTCCTGACGCGTGAGACTTCCTGAGAAGAGACGCGCTGACCGTCGATATATGTTACAAGCTCGGTTATCGTATCTTCACCCTTTTCGCCCTTGCGGGTGACGCGGGTAGTGCCCTTGAACATTGAGGCGTCGTTGGTCTTTTCGGTGTCGTAATCGACCTCTACGGTTCTCGTCTCGGTTCTCATGACCTTGACGCGAACATAGTTGACCTCGTTTGAGACCACTATCTGATCGCCTGTATGAATATACTCGCCCATATCGGGATTGAGCGCCATGAGCTGCTTTTCAGTCAGCCCGTTCGCGACCGCTATGCCGTATATCGTATCGCCGTCCTTGACGGTGTAGGTCTTTTTCGCCTGCTTGGTCTGCTCAAGCTGCTTTTTGAGCTTCGATGCATCCCACATAGTCTTCGGGTCGTCGGGATAAAGTCCCTGGACATACTCGACCTTCTCGACGAAATCGACAAAGCTGTTGCTGTCGGTCGCCTTGTGCTTTTCGAGAATGGCATTGAACACACTCGTTGCATCCGTCTCGTTCTTGACGGAGCAGATAAACTCATCATCGATATAAATTCCGCAGGCGTTTGTGACATTGCTCTCAGAATTTTCGATTATTCTGTCGCAGAGTATCGAAGAATCGACAAGCTTGTTGACATTGACGAGCGAGAGCTCATAGGTCGGATCCTCAAGCTTCGCGGATGAATCCGTCTTTGTAGTCGTCATTCTCGCCTTTGCAGCGCTCTGCGCCTCGTTATACACCGACTCGTCGGAGATATAGCCGAGTTCCTTGTTATCGTAACTGACCTTGAGAGCGAATGTGACGCTGCTCCAATAGTTGACGGTCAGCACAAAAGCGAGCACTGCGGCAACGGGCAGAGCGAAGTTCGCTATGGTCTTGAACATCTGCGTATGAGTGGTAAAGGCCTTCTTCACATAGTGCCCGAGTATCGGGAACAGTGTTTTCGGCTTATGGCGGCTCTGCCTGAGATAGCCCATTGCCGAGCGCACATCGCGCCTGAAGTCCCTGACCTGCTCAACGAATGTATGAGAAATGATGTGAATAAACTTCTTGAATCCAAGCCAGAGGAAACGGAAAAAGTACTTCAAAAATCCAACGATACTTCTGCCGAGCTTCTTAGGCTTCGCGAGCATCTTCTTGAAAGTTGTGCCGGTTGCAAGTCCGAGCGCCGCGATATAAGAATAAAGTACGGCTCCGGCATCGCCCTTATGAGCCTTTTCTTTCTTTTTCGCGGGCTTATCTTCAGCAGTTTCCTGCACTTCGGGCTGCGCCGCAGAATCGGCATCCGAAACTATTTCGTCCGCCTCTATCATCACGTTTTCGTCAACGGACTCTTCTTCGTCAGCGACACCGCCGGCTTTTTTAATAGCGGCTCTGGTGCGCTTGTCGAGAGTTTCCTCATATGTTGCGAGGATATCGTCATAATCGCTGTCGACATCTATCTTCTCAAAAAGTTCCGAATATTTTTCGGTTTCATTTATTCTGTTTTTAAGCTCGTTCCCGTCCTTTGCGGGCGACTCTGAGCTGTGCAAATCAGGATCGGCAATATTGCCCTTCTTCTTTCCCGACATTGCTTCGCCCCCTTAAAAATATTACAAAATGATTACAAACATTATAACGCCGCCGAGCAATTATTACAAGTCTTTTTGAGAAATATATTGTTAACAATGCTTGGATAGCGCAACACATGACGCATTTTAGAGATAGAAAAATGAGCCGCCGAAAAGGCAGCTCATATCTCTCATAGGATGATTATTTCTTGTCCTCTGTCATGTTGAAACGCTTCTTGAAGCGGTCAACGCGTCCGCCGGTATCGACGAGCTTCTGCTTGCCGGTGAAGAACGGATGGCACTTTGAGCAAATATCGACACGAAGATCCTGCTTGCCGGAAGAAGTCTTGATGACCTCGCCGCAAGCGCAGCGGACCTCAGTGGGCTCGTACTTAGGATGGATTCCTTCCTTCATTATTGTCACCTCTTTCGGATTATCTGCATATAACTTTCTCTTTAAGTCTAGCAAACAAAATTTTATCATACGCGGGGCAAAAATGCAAGCCCTTTTTTCATATTTTTTAAACTGTTCCGACTTTAACGGTCGAATTCATGAAAAATGAGTACAAAAGCGTCTCTTTGACGGGCATACCGAGCGCCTGCGAGAGTGCCTCGCGGTATATCTCAAGCTGAGCCGAATATCGGTCGAGCAGAGCCTCGGCGTCAACGCCCGTGTCGGTTTTATAATCAACAATAACGAGCTCTCCGTCCTCGACGAACACGCAGTCCGCAATGCCCTGGACGACGATTTTTTCTTCCGCCGCTTCGCCCGTCAGCTCCGGATAGAAAAATTTTGCCGGGAAGAGCGCCGCAAATTTTTTCTCGCGCATGACGTTGTCGGAGGCGAAGATTCTCTCTGCAAGCGGCGACATAAAGAACCGTTTCGCCGCGCCGATATTCACAGCCTTGCCCTCATCCTCCGAGAGGAAGCCGCCGTCGACAAGACGAGTGAGCTCGGATTCAATGTCGGCGCGCGCCGCAGAATAGTCCGAAAACTGCATGAATTTGTGCGTAGCCGTGCCGCGCTGAGCCGGGGTCAGTCCGCCGGAGCTCATGAACGCCGGGCGCGATGAGGCGAAATATTCGCGGTTTATGCCGCGCTCCGAGCCGTCAGATGCGGCGCGCTTCGCGGGCACGGACGAGAGCACCGAGCGCGGGTCGGAATAATCGAGCCGTGCTTGAACTTCGTCAAAAAATACAGGCTTTGCGGCTGTTTTCTGCTCATTTGCGGATTCGGTCATGAAGCTTTCCGAATCGCTGACAACGACCTTTAGCTTGAATCTGTCTTTTTCGGACAGGAACATCGGAACATCGATGCCGGATAACTTTCTCAGCTCATCTGCGGCGGGATGACGCATGAGCGCCATGAGCACAAGATCCGAGAAGTTGTTCATTCTGAGCACGGCGAACGGGTTCGCCCGCTCCCCTATTCCGCATTCGACGGCAACCTTCGCGAGTCCCTTTTCGGGGCTCGGGACGGATGTGACCATAACGAGATTTTCTTTTGCCCTCGTCAGCGCAACATAGAGCACCCGCATTTCCTCGCTGCGTCCCATGCGTTCGGAAGTAATGACTGCGGCGCGGCGCGAAGCGGTGTCATAAACGCTGATCCCGTCCTCCGTGCGCCTCTTCATGCCGAGCCCCGCAGACGAGCTTATGAGCACTGATTCGGTGTTGTCCCGCTCGTTGAACGCATGCTGCATATCGGCGAGAATACATATCGGGAATTCGAGTCCCTTGCTCTGATGGACGGTCATTATGCGGACGATATCCGCATTTTCGGACGGGCGCGCGGCGGTTGCCAGATCTCCGCTCGTGCGCGCGACTTTGTCTATAAATCTTATAAATCCGCTGAGTCCGAGATTACCCGCCGCTTCATATTTTTCGGCATAATCGCACAGCAGACCGACATTGAGCCTGCGGCGCTCGCCGTCCGGCATCGCGCCGACAAGAGCGTCAAAGCCCGTCTCTTCGCACACTCTGCGAACGAGCTCACCCGCGCTCAGGGTCAGCGACAGTCTGCGCAGGGATTCGATTTTTTTGAGGAATGCCGCCGCTTTTTCGTCGCCATCGTCAGCCGATGCAGCGACGCTGCGATAGAGCGGCTCGTTCTCGCCCGCCTCCAGGCGTTCTTTCGTCGAGGCGCGTATATCCGCAAGCTCGCCCGCGCTGAAGCCGAAT
>DKDF01000068.1:0-6730 GCA_002451755.1 Ruminococcaceae bacterium UBA6855 | reverse complement strand
ACGCCGCGAGCGGTATATCCTGCACGGGATTGTCGAGCACGCGCAGGAGCGAGAGCATAAAGCTTATCTCGGCTGCCTCAAAGAATCCGCCGGTCTCCGGGGAGAAAACCGGTATGCCGCGCTCGGAGAGTGCATTTGCATAGACTGAAGAAACATTTTTTGCCGTGCGCAAAAGAATACAGAAGTCGCCGTAAGACGCGGGATGCAGAGCGCCGCCCTTTGTAACGAGCATTTTGCCCTCTTTTACCGTGCGTTCAATATATCTCGCAACATAGCGAGCCTGCGCTTCGAGCGTATCGGCTCTGTTGCCCTTGTCCGTCACGACATGCAGCTCGCAGTCGGGGGTGTCGCGCTCGGGATATTTTGCGGCGGCGTTGAGCGCCTCGGAGTCATCATATTCGAGCTCGCCCGCCTCCGTGCTCATCAGCTGGCGGAAAATATAGTTGACGCACGAGGTAACTCCCACGCGGCTTCGGAAATTCGAGCCGAGGGTTATGCCCAGGGGGTATTTCCCGCTCTCGAAGCTGTGTGTTGTGCTGCGGCGGCGCAGGAATATCTCCGGCATTGCCTGACGGAATCTGTATATGCTCTGCTTGACATCGCCGACGGTGAACAGATTATTCTCGTCGGCGGATATCGCTCTGAATATCATATCCTGCGCTTCGTTTATATCCTGATACTCGTCGACGAGTATCTCGACATAATGCGAGGACAGCTCACGCGCAAGGTCGGTTTTTATATATCCGCCTCTGCCGTCTGATACCGCAAGCAAATTGAGCGCGCGGTGCAGGATATCCGAGAAATCGGCGGAGTTCATTTTATCTTTTTCGGCGGAATACTCCCTGCCGAACTGCTTGACGAGTTCGATAAGCTTCGTCACGGGGCCGCGCATCAGGCGCACATCTTCGGCATGCTCTCCGGACGAGACGCACATAATATTGGGCACTTTTTTCAACAGATCCTTGAGCTTTTTGCGGGCGGTCATGACCGCGTTTTTTGTCTCGCTCTCATAGCCCTTCGGAACGCGCCCGAGACTCATATACTTAACTGTTTTAAAAGCTTCGAGAGCCTCGTCCCAGTCGCTGTTGATCTTTTCTCGAAGCTCGGCGTACATATTTATATCGCTGCGCACCGCCGCGCCATAGGCGTCCGCGACAATCGGATCGGACTCCATGGCGGTCATCATATCGCGGCTCGAGGACACGCAGTAGTCGAGCATATCGCAGACATATTTTTTTATTATACCGCCCCAGCGGCTCTTGTTGATATCGGGCTGAGAATACTCCTCGATAAGCGAATCGAGCCACAAATCGGGGAACGGATAAGCGGTCGAGATATCATACATTTTGATTATCAGCTTCGCGAAATCCTCGTCGCTGCTGCCGGAGGACATCATGTCGCTGAGCCCCGAAAAGCTGCCGTCCGAATCCTCTTCGTATGCCCGCTCGAGCATTGCCGCGCAGACATCGTTTTTCATTATGACCGCCGTCTCGTTGTCGAGCAGCGAATAATCCGGAGATATGCCGAGCGCGTGGAAATTCTCGCGCACAAGGTCGTTGCAGAAGCTGTCGATAGTGCATATCTTCGCAAACGGCAGGAGCATATACTGGCGGCGAAGATGCCTGTCCGTCGGATCCTCCGAGAGGCGTTTGAGTATCGCCGCGCCTATCTTCTCGCGCATCTGCGCGGTGGCGGCACGGGTGAAGGTGACTATCAGCAGATCCTCTGCCGAGCAGGGGTTATCTTTGTCCGTCAGGCGGCGGATAACGCGCTCGACGAGCACCGCCGTCTTGCCCGAACCTGCCGCAGCGCTGACAAGTACAGAGCCTTTACAGCACTCTATCGCGTGCTGCTGATCAGTCGTCCAGTTGACTCCCATTCTTCCTCCCCCTCTCCGAGTTTCAGATTGTCATTTAATTCTCTTGCAGGCATATTACTTTCATGCGTGCAGATGTTCCAATATTCGCATTTCGAGCAGATTTCCCTGTAGTTTTTGCCCTGTGCCGGGAGTGCAGGAATTGAGCCATGATGCAGCTCTTCGCCCATGTTTACAAGGTTTTCGTCAACCTTGTCCCAGAGCTTTGAGAGTTCTCCGAGGTCAAGAGTCTTTCCCTTTATATTGCCGTCCTTATCAATTCTTGCCGGGATATACACACCGCCGCCGTCATATTCCATGGCGACTATAACATCGGCGTTTTCGAGCACGAAGCCCTGCATCTTTTTGTCGTTCGGATTGCCCTGCTTGCTGAGGTCCTTGCCTCGCTCGGCTGTAAAGGCAGATGCCTTTGCAGGCATATAGAGAACCCCTGCAGGAATCGCATCGCCGTAGCGAGCCTTTCCGTTACTCACGAGCGTGAAAAGATATATGAGCATCTGCATATTGAGTCCGTTGAGCACATCGGAAACGTCAAATGGCTTGCCCGACGACTTGTAATCTATGACTCTGACATACGGCTCCCCGTCTATCTCTGCGAGATCGACTCTGTCCACCTTGCCGGAAATATTGATATGCCCGCCGGAGGGTATTTTTAAATTATACGGCTTTATCGTGCCGTTATGCGATATATCAAGTTCGAGATCGACCGGGCGGAATTCGCAGTTTTTGAACTCGTCCGCAAGCCGCGCCGCCACCGCATCTATGCTTCGTGCGAGGCGTTCATAGAGATAGAGAAACCGTTTGGACCTCTGCGAGCGGTCGAGGAAGCGTTCGAGATAAGAGTCCAGATATCCGCGTATTTTTTCATAGCGTTCATCGGGCTCGAGCTCGGAGAGCTCCTGCGCGCTGAATTCGCTGAGCAGCTGTTCGAGCACGAAATGTATGACCGTGCCCTTCTGAAGCGGGTCGAAGGTCGCGCTCTTATTTTCCTGAAGCTTCAGACCGTAGCGGCAATAATAGGAGAACGGGCAGCGGTAATATGTCTCCGCCCGCGAGGGCGAAATGTTCATATTCATGCCGAAAAGGCGCGTCGCCGTCTCACGGCTGTCTATCCTGAATGTTCTCCCCTCCGCCGCGCTGTCGAGCGACGCGAGTCTGCCGGAATAATCGGCATCTTTTTCAAAATATTTTCTCAGCGATTCATAGAGCTCGCCGCCGTTTCGCATCAGCGCTGCCGTCAGCTCAAACGCGGGCTTCTTGCCCTCGACAAGGTCGATTTTGTCCGCCGTGAGAGTGTCGGTCTGATGCACCTGCGGGAAGTGCTCGCGGATAAAAGTGATTATCTCCGACTCGCTGAGTTCTTCCCCCTGCGCGCTCTTTGAAGAATAACTGACTATCAGCTTCTCTTTTGCGCAGCAGCACGCGGTATAGGCGATAAAGCGCTCTTCGGCAACTCTGTCCTCGCCGTATATCGCAGTCTCTATGCCCGCCTGCGCAAGGCGTTCGCGCTCGCCGGCGTTGAGCATACCGCCCTGAACGGGATTGAGCGGCAGTTTTCCCGCGTTTGCGCCGAGAACAAACACAGCCTTTGGCGCGATGGGTCTTATTCTCTGCGCCGAGCCTATCGTCACCTCTTCGAGGGAATGGGGTATCTCGCCGAGGGTAACGGTAGAGAGCATGAGATCAAAAAGTCTCGAAAAGCGCGAAGCTTTTACCGGGGTCTTGCCGAGCGTCTGCGCCGCGACATCGAGCAGAGAGCAGAGGGTGTCCCAGAGCCGCTCCGTCTCGAGAGCGAGCACATTTTCGCCCGAATCTTCGAGATAAATCGCGAGGTCTTTTAGTCTCTGCGCCGTGTCTAGCTCGCACAGCAGCTCGAACACAGCCTTTGCACAGCCCTCGCCGTCGTTATCTTTGAGCTTGCTTCTGAACTTTGCAAACGGTTCGACCGCCTTTTCGCGCAGGGCGTTCAGCCTTTCAAGCTCCGCCGCCGCGTTTTCGGTCATCTTGCCGAAGCCGTCGGGGCTCGACTCCCATTTTTTCAGCCAGCCCGAGCCGTTTATCTGCCAGAGATAAGTGTAGTTTTCAATGTCCGATATCTCGTCCGCCGCAAGCGGGCAGAGACCGGTTTTCAAAGCGCGCAGGACGCTGTCGGTGTCAAAGCCCGTGTCGGCTATTTTCAGTGCGGCGCGAACGAGCGTCATCAGCGGCTGATTTATAACAGGCTGGCGTCTGTCCTCGAACACGGGTACGCCGCATTTCGCGAGCGCGGTCAGCATCGGGCGGATATATGAAGCTTCGTCGCGCACGATAACCGCGATATCGCGGCTTCGGTACTCGCCGGTTCTGAGCATCCGCTTTATATGCGCCGCGGCATAAGCGCACTCGCTGCGGATATCGGGCGACGCAACTATAGATATACTGTCGCACTCATCAGGGAACACATCCGCCTCTGGGCTCAAAAAGTCACTTGAGAACGCATCGAGTGCAGGATCGCCGTTCGGGTCATTGATAACAACGGGCTTTGCGCACGGCACGCCGACGCTGTTCGCGAGCTTAATGAGCTTCTTGGCGGTATTTTTCGTATGATAGAATATATCGTCGCTGTCCCGCTCGATAAGATCGGGTGCAGTCAGCGCGGCATAAACATCGTCCGCCTGGGTGAGTATTTTGCCTATAACTCCGAACTCCTGCGCGGTGAAGCCGCGGAAGGAGTCGAAGAACACCGTTTTATTTTTGAAATATCCGCTTTCGAGAATTTTATCTTTGAGGCGGGTCAGCATTCGGCTGTCATCAAGCCAGCCGTCTAAGACGAAAGAATCATAGACTGAGAAAACGAGCGAAATATCGGCGAGCTTGTTTTTCAGCAGCCCGTCCTCCATGTTGTTCATGGCGGCGGTCATATCCTCGGGGGATATCGCGCACTGGCAGAACTCCTCGTTGAGGCTCAGCAGCTCGCGCACGACCGCGGGGCTGTCCGCGCTGCGGGAATAGACATTCAGTTTATCGGCGCACTGTTCGAGGGCGCGGCTCATCAGAAGTATTTTTCCCGCTTCATTGAGACGTTTGCCCTTGTCCCAGCCGACAGCGTTAAATACGGTATTCGCAAGGCGCGTGAAGCTCAGCACTTCGACGCGCTGGGCATCAGCCGTTCCGAGGCGTTCGAGCACTATGCGCTCGGCAGCAAAGGAATACTGTTCGGGCACTATCAGCACAGTCTCGCCGCCCGAAGAAGCGATCGAAGCCGCCGTATCATAGAGATACCCTGCGGTGCCGCCCACCGAGGGCGAAAGTATCAGTCGCAGCATTTCAAACCTCCGTCAGAAAGATTTCACACAAAGATTATATCACATCCGCGGAAATTTGCTATACCATATTGGGGACATTGATATTGTATATCCAAAAACTCTCTGATATAATAATATCAAAATGACTTATAAGGCGGTGCGCAGAATGAGAATATCAACACAGACAGACATTGTTTTTCCGACTTTCGGCATTGACGAGGGCGTGAAAATATTCAAAGAGGCGGGCTTTGACGCGCTCGATTTTTCGATGTTTTATATGAACCGCTCGCTTGAGAGCGAGCTCGGCAACATGAGCGAAGACGAGCTTGTCGGCAAGCTTTTGGAGTCGAGCAAGAAATATTCGCTCCCGTTCAATCAGGCTCACGCGCCGTTTCCGAGCTACCGTTTCGGCGACGAGGAATATAACAAATTTGTCTATGAAAAATTGCAGCTCTCTATCCGCATCGCGGGCAAGATAGGCGCGAGCCAGATAATAGTGCACCCGACCGCCTGCCCGGACGGCGTGGATCAGAAGCAGTTCAACATCGATTTTTACAATTCGCTAAAACCCCTGTGCGAGGAGTTCGGCACGAAGATAGCGCTCGAGAATATGTTCGGTCACGATGCCCGCCGCCATGTTATGCTCGCGAATGTTTGCAGCTACGGCGAGGATCTTGCCGAATACTATGACGCGCTCGACCCGAGATATTTCACCGTCTGCCTCGACCTCGGACACAGCGGACTTGTCGGCGACGACGCGGCACACGCGATAAGAGTGCTCGGTCACAGAAGGCTCACGGCACTGCATGTCCACGACAACAACTATATGGAGGATCTGCACATGCCGCCATTCACCTGCAAGCTCGACTGGAAAGCTATCGCGCAGGCGCTCCACGACATAAACTACACGGGCGATGTCACCCTCGAGGACGACGGATTCATCGCAAAGCTGCCGAAGCGCGCCCTCATAAACGGCACCCGCCTTGCCGCAGACCTCGCGTCCGAGCTGCGCGACATGATAGCTCTGTAATAATTATATTTAAAAGCCGCATTCACCTGGATGCGGCTTTTTCTTGCAATAACAAATAGATTATGATATAGTTATATTTAATATACATATGCGTAAAACGCAACTGGAGGAATCATTTTGACTACCGGAAGTTGGGTGCAGATAGCATGCCTCGTTCTGCTCATACTTTTCTCGGCATTTTTCTCGGCATCCGAAACCGCTTTCACTTCCCTCAACAAGATAAGACTCAAGACCATGGCCGACGACGGCAACAAAAAAGCCGCCAAGGCATACAAGATGGCGGAGAACTACGACAAGCTGCTCTCCACCGTACTTGTCGGAAACAATATTGTCAACATCACGGCGTCATCCGTGGCGACGGTGCTTTTCATCAGGCTCATAAACGAGAGCAAGGGTCCGACGGTCTCGACGATAATAATGACCGTGCTCCTGCTCATCTTCGGCGAAGTAACACCGAAGACGCTTGCAAAAGAGATGCCCGAAAAATACGCGATGTTTGCGACGCCGTTCCTGAGAGCGATTACCGTCATATTGACTCCC